>DGUG01000094.1 GCA_002394535.1 Lachnospiraceae bacterium UBA4316 | reverse complement strand
CTCTGCTGCATCCTTATGTTTAAAAACAGGAATCTTTCGAAGACGGAAGTCAGCGTATAAGCTATTACCAGAAGGGTAACGTCGAATCCTCCCTTTCCGAACAAAATCCTGTTAAAAAATCCCGAGAAGGCCAGATACACTCCGGACAGGACAACAATAAGCACAAGCGGTGCCTTAAGGCACTGCCCAAACAATTTTCTCTCGTCGACGCCTTCACTGTAGAAGTACCTTATATATGACTGATCGAGGCCAAGAATGGCAAAAATGTAAATAATGGAAACAGCCGATAAAAAAAGATTGGATCTGCCGTACTCGTCGGTAGACAGTATCCTTGTAAGCAGCGGCAGGGAGATGAATCCCATCAGCAGAACCACAAAATTTCCGTAGAAGAATTCCAGAAATCCCGCCAGAATATTTTGTTTTTTTTCGGTTTTTTCGTTATCGTTCATATCAGAGTTATTGATTTTGTATTATATCATCCAAGTATCTCACGATATACTCTTAAGTGTCCTTCGATATTTTTGTCGGAAGTGTAATTATCCGTATATCGCTTGTAAAACATATCCCTCTCGCGCATTGCAGCTTCCGTATCTTCCGTCAGTTTTTTTATCCTTTCGGCCAGCTTTGAAAGGTTATTCATGTCATATAGATCGTCTTTATTGCCAATTACTTCCGGAAGACCTCCGACTGCGGTGGACAGTACTATGCATTTCCTGCTCATTGCTTCTACGGCCGCCTTTCCGAATGACTCAAAGCAGCTTGTCATTATAAAGAAATCCACCAGGTAATAATAATCGGATATCTCCTTCTGGCTCAGATCCTGCATGTATATGAGGTTTTCTTCCCCGATGACCGCTGTTATGCCTTCTTTTACCTCTTTTACGATTTCGGCATCCCTGTCTTCATATACCGAAAGTACAAGTGCAACCTTAAAATCAATGCCGGCATCCGCTATTGCCGCAACTACACCCGGAACCTTTCCCCAGTCCTTCTCTTCGGAAATACGTCCCGCAAATCCGATAACAGGCATATTGCCGGGGATTTTATACTTATCTCTTGCACAGATCCGCCCCTTATCATCATAGGATAAAAACGCATCGCTTATTGTGTTGGGTATTACAGTGACGGGAGTCGTAATCTCACTTTCCCACAGTTCTGCATTATACCGGGTTGTGGTAAGCAGTCTTTTTGCCCGCTTCATAGTAGCCTTGATACACGCAAGTGAATGCTTTCTGTATCCGGTACGCAGTCCCCTGTCGGTATACACAAAGGGGATATCTTTAAAAAATCCCGGAACTCTCAGGAATCCGTATGTTATAAGCGATTCCGACATTGAGACATGTATAAGATCAGGCCTTACCTCTTCTATGATTTTCTTAAAATGCGATATTCTGCGGACAAAATTGCTTATCCTGCGAATCTTTGACAATTCACGGTTTTCGTCCGAAGGATATGTTATGATTCTGTAATCATAATCTTCTGTCTCCGTCGACAGAAGGGAAGGACACGCCACAACCGGCTCAAACTCTCCGCTTGATGCGATTCCCTCGCACAGAGTCTTGGTGGACTCCTGACCGCCTCCCGGAAGATCTATCGGGTATTCCATTAAATACAGGATCTTTTTCTTATCGTCTCTCATGGATTCACTCCCGGAACCAGTTATTCTTTATGATCCCGGCTTTTGAAAGAGGACCGTCGTCAAACGGAGTGTCCCTACCCTCCGAAACAGCCTCATAAAGGTCTATTACACGCTTTGCCGCAACCTCCGGGTTCCAAAGCTTATCCATCTGCTCATAAGCTCTTTGCCCCAGTTCCTGCCGTCTCTTTCCGTCACTCAAAAGGGAACGCAGCTTATCGGCAAGGCTGTTTACGCTTCCCGACCGAAATACCGATCCCGTTTCGCCCTCTCTTACAAGCCACGGAGTTGCACCGGCTGCATCGCTTGCAACAACGGCACATCCGGCATTTAATGCCTCATAGATTACCGAACCCCAGCCTTCCAGTTTATTGCTGGTCATAACATAAACCTGGGCATCGGCCATTCTGTCTCTTGCCTCGTCGGGGGACAGGAATCCCTCAAAGGATACGATGTCGGATATCCCCAGTTTATCCGTAAGAGCAATCAGCTTTTTCTTTTCCTCTCCGTCCCCGATCAGCTTCAGCCTAAAATCAAGACCTTCCGAGCGAAGACGGGCAGCAGCCCGGATAAGAAGATCCGCGCGCTTTAACCTTATCATCCGGCCTTCCCACAGAACCGTAACCGCACCTGCATCATCCGCTATCCTCTTTTTTCTCTCAAAGAGCTCATTTATATCATAGCTGATATGCTTTGGGAAATATGCAAATTTATAGCACTTATCCGGATAACTTCCGAACATCTTCCTGAAATCATAGGCTGCAAATGCACTTGCCGCCAGTATGAATACATTCTTATTCCGATTCCGGATATGAAGATGAATATACTTTTTCGTAAGTCTCGGGATAAAAAACTTGATAAAGCCTTCCTTGAGGGGTCTCTCCGAATATCTGAACACTATTCTGTTTTCGGCGATCCTCGGCTCGATATAATATTCGGGTGCCGTTCCCATGATCACAAGGTCGGATAAATTACCAAGTTTCCTGGCCTTTTCTTCGTTTTGGGCGCTCTCGTATGTTTTGAGCACATAGGGCGGGCACTGCTCACCCCAGCCCATGCCGGACCTAAACTCCTCCATGGGCATTGTCTCAACAAAAGTAAAGCCCTCTTTAAGTATTGCGTAAAATGCATCACAAAGGGCCTTCTGATGGTGATTGAAATAATTGGAATAAAAAGTGATCGTTCTCATCTATCCTATAATCAGTTTTCCCAGCTCTACGATCAGGCACTCAAAAAAATATCCCGGTCCGTAACCGTTGTTTCTGTAGATTGCATACTTGGTCTTAATGCTCTTTATTGCAGCCGCGACAGAACGGCTGTGACTAACCCCGTTCATGGAAAACTCCGCCAAAGTTCTGTTCACGACCCTTGTTTTGACCTTATGGCGCTTTAACCGAAGAATCAGATCATAATCGTCATGTATTGTTTCGGTCTTGTAATGATACCGGTCATATATTCTCTTGGTTATAAATGTTGTCGGGTGGTTCCAGTCACGGCTCGTTGCATATTTCCTGTCTCTTGCATGCTTTATAAAAGAGGTTCCGTCAGGCTTTACCATACGTAGGTCCGCATAAAACAGGTCAAATTCTTCCCGCGCATACTCACTTGCAACAACTTCGAGGGCATCCTTTTCATACCGGTCATCGCTGTTGATTATGCCGATGATATCTCCCGACGCCCTGTCGATACCTTTATTCATGGCATCATATATCCCCTTGTCGGGTTCACTGATGATGTCAAGTCTTACCCCCTTTGCTTCAAGATCACCTCTGAAGCTTTCGGCAACCGGTAAAGTACCGTCGCTTGATTTTCCGTCCACTATTATGTACTCATACGGTAAATACGTCTGTTCCGCTACCGAACGCATGGTATCGGCAAGAGTTGACTCCGAATTATATGTTACCGTTATAACGGATATTTTAATATCATCTTTGTTCATTCTTTGTCGGAAACCTTAAACGCCTCTGTCGAATCTTCCGCCTTGAACAGTACCAGAATCGTCTGGAACAGGAGCTGAATATCCCTTATCAAACTGTAGTTTTCTATATACATAAGATCGAGCATAAGCTTATCTCTCGATGACGTATTGTACTTACCGTAGATCTGGGCAAGGCCTGTAAGTCCTGCTTTCATCCTGAGTCTGTAGCGAAACTCCGGAAGATCCTTTTCATAATCCTCAACATTCTCAAGCATCTCGGGCCGCGGACCCACAAGACTCATATCACCCTTAAGAATATTCACAAACTGCGGAAGCTCATCAATTCTGTATTTTCGAAGTACTCTTCCGACCTTGGTAATCCTGTCATCTCCTTCTGTCGAAGAGAAATTCTCAACGTTTTCTTTCATTGTACGGAACTTTATTATCTCAAACACCTTTCCGTGTACGGTTGCTCTCTTTTGCCTGAAGAAAACGCTGCCCCCGTCATGCTTTTTTATGCATATTGCGGAAATAAGTATAACGGGGCTTGTTATTATAAGCGCCATAAGCGAAATAATCGTATCCATAAAACGTTTTACCAGTCTTTCTTCAAACGTTATCATGTGATACCGGGTTGAAAAAAGAGAAATGTCGTCCATTATGACGGAATGCGAATTCTGTTCGAGAATATCCGCAATGCTCGGATTGAAATATATGTTCTTTAGATTCTGATAACAAAAATCAACGATATCGGTTCTGTCCTTAACGGGCAGATCGTACAAAACTATAGTATCCGCAGCCACCATGGCAGACTCCAGGCCGGTATCCTTGTATGAGATTATTCCGGAAACCTCATATTTTTTTTCAAACGAAGACATGGCAGCGGCAATTCGCTCCGACCCCTTCATATCCTCAGTGATTATCAGACATTTCTCCTTGGGATTTATCCAGAAATAGAATTCCTCGCCTGCACGGGATAACAGCATTATCAGTATGATCTGAATAACAAACACGCAAAACAGTATGCCGAAATTTTCCAGCCTGAATGTGGTATTGTTCGCCTCATTTGTCTTCATTATGGACAGTTCGAGATATGTGACAAGATCCGTAAATATAACCGTTATGGACACCGTCAGTGCCACCTGGCCCCAGCGGCGTCTCCCAACATCATACTTTCCGTACATAAATGTCAGAAGAACGAGCATGATAACAAATGTCGACAGCGTTACGGCCGCTGTTCTTGACATTACTATTATTTCCGGATTGTCTATCGAAAACAGCAGGAAGAACGCGGCAAGACATGAGGCATACAACACAACCTCAATAAGAAACACTATGGAATGCTGAAATTTGGTGCAAAAATCATGTAATTTCATTTACATTCCCTCATATACTTCCCTTATGTATTCCTCAAACCTGACTTCTCTTGCAAAAAGTGCGGCACGCTTTAAACAGTCTTCCTTTGTATATGCGATGCCCTTTTGAGACAGAATGGTATCTATTGCGGCAACAACACCCTGTACCGAGTTTCTCTCAACAGATATTCCGCAAGTATCATCGATAGTTTCCGAACTTCCGCCCGAACGGTATGTAATTACCGGGGTTCCGCAGGCTATTGCCTCAAGATTTGTTGTGGGAAACGTATCCTCCAGTGTCAGATTAACGTATATGTCAGCCATTGAGTACAATGCGGCAAGCTCCTCCGGACTGTCTGTATGCCCGATTCCTATAATGGATTCGGGAAGGGAGGAGAGCTGCTCATCATTGAGACCGACTAACACTATCACACATCTTTCGTTTATGAGCTTTGAAAGATTGACAAACTGCATCAGGCCTTTTCGGGTCCGCCAGGGATTGGCAACCCCGAGAAGCACATTTTTATTGCGAAGGTTCAGGCTGTTTCTGAGTCTGAACACAAGATTATCGTCGCTTCTTTCCTCGGCAACGGGATGAAAAATATCCGTATCTATCCCGGTAGGCACAACTACGGTGTGATATTCTCCCATAAATGACTGTTCCACTCTTGCCTTGAGCCACTGTGACGGTGTAACAAGGGTCATATCTTCAAAGCCCGTAAACAGTTCCCTCTTATCATTCCAGTTTCTGGTGGAATTGTCTTTTCCTATAGACTTGGGGTATTCGGCAAGCTGCTCGCACGAGTAGCATCCGTTTATCCACTTATTACACCCGATATATTCGAAGTGTGAACAGTGACCCGTAAAGGTCCAGCAGTCATGCAGTGTCCAGATCACTCTGATATTTGTTGTTTTTAAATACTCAAAAAGAACACGGATATTCAGATAGTATCCATGAACATTATGGAGGTGGATAATATCGGGCTTGAATTCTTCGATCACATTAATAAACTGAACCGTCGCCCTCTTGGAATAGAACCCGTGTCTGTCCGTAAGTCTGGAGAGAACGCCGTGAATATATACATCAAGATCCTGTCCGATCCTGTATGCATTCATACCTTCCGGATGAGTGTCTCTCCCGTATGCTACCATACACTCATAGCCGTTGGCTGATAAGGTGTCATACAATCCGGCAACAAGCCTTCCAACCGAACCGGTACCAACCACTGTATTAACAAGCATAACCCTTCTTGTCTCGAGGTGGTTAAGGGACCTTACTACTTTTCTTGCTTCCGTGGAATATAATACTTCCGGCTCGGGCTCCCTGATTTCCTGTCCGATATATGTATTTTCAATGTTACCGTCAAGAGAGATTGCCGAAACGTCATTCTGTGCCATGATCATCTCCATGCGCTCTCTTTCAAGTCTCTCCTGCTCAAGTGTTTTATTCATCAGTTATCTTCGCCGTCATCGTCATCACTGTCATCAAGTATCAGTTTGATGACTCGTTCATGACCTTTGGAAAAATCTTTTTGAAGCTGCAGTTTTCGCATTTCCCGACGAACATTCGGTGTGGACATAAGCCATTCTATGGTCGATACTACAGTGGCATCATCCGTTTCATCTCCGATACCCAAGTTTATGAATCCATTCTGTATCCCGGCAAAAACATGCTTTGCCTCCCGTTCATTCTGGGCCAGAACAATGGCCGGAACTCCCATACTTGCCAGCTCATATACGGTTCTTCCCTGGCTGGTCACTGCCAGATCCATCCTGCTCATATATGAGCTCACACGTTTTACGTCTTTGTAAACAAATATATTGTCGGATTCGCTCGTTACGATACTGTCGGCATTCGGGTATGCGAACCCCAGCAGAAAATGAAACTTAACATCCGGATTGGTCTTATGAAGCTGTTTACAAATTCCGTAAAGTCTTCCCGTAAGATCGGAAGGGTCGGCTCCTCCGAAAAGAACCAGTATATTCTCGGCTTTTTCGGAAAATTCCTTCGGATGTTCCTCCAGGAATTCGTCTCTTATGCAAAAATACCTGCTGCCGTAATACTCATTATGGAGTTTGTCTCCCTTTTCGTATAAAGCATTGATTACAGCATCCGCATATTTGGCACCGCTTCCCACATCTTCAAAGTTTATGACACGTTTGACATGTTTTGTTACCATCTGCATATATTCTCTCGTTGTATCGAGAATGTCGTTGATCAGAATATCCGGTTTTTCGTCTGTAAGAACCTGTTCAAAGTCCCTATCGTCCTTAATCTTGATAACATTGAAATTGGAATCTTCAATCTTCTCAATTCCTATATCCGAATCAGCCGATGCGGCAAATATCACTTCATGTCCGGTCAGTTTATAAGCAAGGGTAAGGCATCTGTAAACATGACCCATCCCGACGGATCTTTTTCCGACCGTCCGGAACATAATCTTTTTACGCCTGAGTATGTTCTCACACAAAACCCAGTCGGAATATGTGTCGATATCAACCGCTTCATCCTCGGAAATCTCGAAGATACTTACCTTCTCACCGATTCTCCCGGTTTCTTCCACACATTCCCTTCTTGTTATCAGAAAGCCTCCGGTCTCAAGATAATTAGGCGGAAGTTCCTGGGAATTAAGTCTCTTTTCATAATTCTTGACATACTCTCCGTCGCTGTTTATCCCCCATGACAGATGAGGCTTGTTTGTCGCAGACAGAACAGTGTCAAAATCATGGGATTCAAAGTATTCTATAGCAGCTTTTATCGTCTCCATTTTAAGAGTCGGACTTGTAGCCTGCATAGTTATCACAATGTCATATCTGATGCCGTGCTTCTCTTCCATGTAACCGACCGCATGGTATATTACCGGGTCAAGAGTAACCCGGTCCGTTGCCAGTTCGGCCGGTCTTGCTATAACTTCAACTCCCCGGTTTTTAACAATCCCTCCAAGTTCTTCGTCATCGGTGGATACGGCCACATCCACATCCATGTGCATCTTTTCTTTAAGTGCCTTTGCATTTTCTATTGAATAGACAATAAGAGGCTTTCCGCACATGATACGGACATTTTTTCTCGGTATTCTCTTAGAGCCGCCCCTCGCGGGAATAACAATAAGTGTTTTCATTGATTTTTCCTTAAAAATCGCTTTTTTACATAATTTATCAGCGTAATTATATCATGTCTTTTGGCAATTGCAAAAACGGCAGCTATCACCATCGTAACGGCGTACCTTAATACGATCATGGCTATGCCCTCTCCGTACAGGAATAAATATGCAATACCCGCAAGTGTCATGACAAACATGGCCGTAAACATATACTTATCATCATAGACATCTTCCTTAAGCACAAACCTCACCATCACATAATGCATGACCATAAGAACGAGATAACTGGCAAGGGTTGTGTAAGCCGCCGCGATATATCCGTATTTCGGGATAAAAGCATAATTGAGAATATAATTAATAAGTGCCGCAATACAGGAGCCCATCGCTATAATAGAGGTTTTCTTGCAGAATATCTCTACATTTACGTAGTTTGTGTAGAAATACTGGGCCAGCGTTCCGAGAACTATTGGCGGAACAACATATTTTGCAATCCAGTATGAATTGTTGGATATAGACAGTATCATCAGCGCTTCGGGAGATACGGCAATAAATCCGAAGGACAAAAAACACCCGAGGATCACAAGTTTCTTTTGTATCTGTCTGATCCTGTCCCGCTCCCCGTCAAAAAGTGTTTCGTTAAACCAGGGAAGATATGCCTGTCCTATGGCATTTGTAAAAATCATAAGAAGTGTTGCGAAGGAATATCCGAATATATATAATCCGGCATCGCCGTCACCGCATATACCTTTGATCATGATCCTGTCCATCTGGGCAAGCAGAATAAGCGCAAGGGCGTGGGGTATCATGGGAAGTCCGATTTTTAATGCGTATGTCCAGTATTCCCTGTTGTAGAATACCTTACCCTTCACGATAAAGCGGATGTAGAACACAATACCCATTATTGCCGTCGGAAGAATAACTCCGAGGATCTTGCCTATATATCTTCTGTCATTAAACAGAAGCATCAGCAGTATGGAAAGTGCCACCTGCCCAACGCAGGTAATTACCGATATCAGTATATTTTCCTTATACCGGTATTCGTACCTGCATTTTTGCATCATGTACTCGACGGAAGGAGCCACGCACAGGTAGGCAAAGAGCCCTACCGCAAGCGGAATTTCGTAGTGAATCCACCCTGAAAGCGACTCTCTGAATATGAACGCCAATACAAGAAGTATAAAACCAAATGAACTCGACAGTCCCTGAAGAGATGACATATATTCGTCAAATCTGTCGGGAAAATCGAGTTTTGCACGTCCTATCGAATACACAACGCACAGACACGCGAAAACATTGAATACATCTATCCATGAATTAAACGTATTGGCTCTTCCGTAGTCTGCGGTTGTAAGCATTCCCGTATATATCGGTGTTGTTATTATCGCAACGGCTCTTATCGAAACGTTTGCGATGGTATACCATATACTTGATTTTACAACCTTACTGCTTTTTTCCTTATCATCAGTCATGAATGAGCATGCTCTCCTGTATAATGGTATCGTCTTCTATATCAACCGCAGCTCTGCATCCTGTAACTTCATGTATCCTGTCGGGGGATATCCCGCTTCCCGGCCGTTTAAAGGTGAGCATTTTTTCGGTTATCACCTCACCCTTTGCTATAAATCCCGCAGATACTATGGATCTTCTTGCATTTGATCTTGCTGCGCCCTCGGTATCAAGACACTTAAGTTCACCACTTCCCCGGATCATATCCATCCTTTCCACAGCGGCAAGTATGTTCACCGCATCTTTCGGATCCATGGCATGATAATGATCGTTTCCTTTTAATGTCTTATCAAGCGTAAAGTGTTTCTCCACAAGCTGTGCACCAAGATTATACGCGCACTTTATAACATCGCAGTCCTCCGTCGGTTTTGTATGGTCACTGTATCCGATATAAACATCCGGAAACCTCTTTTTCAGAGTCGCTATTTTCAAAAGATTGGCATCTTCAAGCGGGGTCGGATACTCGAGAACGCAATGCAGAAGCGTAACCGGTGCATCCGTGTTACGCCGTATGGCATCAAGGGCACGAACTATCTCGTCCTCATTCGAAGCTCCTACCGACAGCAGTATCGGCTTCATCTTCCTGGCCTGATACTCTATAAATGGAATATTCGACAGATCCGATGAAGATATCTTATATACGTTCATCAGTTCATCAAGATAATCCGCCGATTCTAAATCAAATGCCGTAGACAGAAATTCGATTCCGATCTCATCCGAATACTCTTTAAGTTCCCTGTACTGCTCATAACCGAAGCTGTCAAACTTGCAGAACAGTTCATACTGGGATCTTGTGGGCTCCTCGGTAATATCCCAGTAGTACGGTGATGCCTTTGCCGCAAGCGTTCCGGCTTTGTACGTCTGAAACTTCACTGCGGTAATGCCTGCATCCGCCGCCTCCTTTATCATAAGCTTTGCGGCATCCATATTAGAGATGCCCCGGGAGCTTGCAATGTCGTAGTAGTTGACTCCGATCTCCGCAATAAGGACAAATTTGCCCGCGGAGAGGTTTTTCATTATTGTGCTTTCCATGTCATTTTCCCCAATTCTTGTTTTCACACAGGCATGTCCGAGATAAAATATCCATCTTCAAGGGCCGCAAGGTATCTCTCATATCCCTTCTCATAGAAAACCATGAGCTCGTTAAGCATATCATCGAATTCCTGCGTGCGCTCCTTCTTGCCGGCAAATATCGCATCGGCATCATCCATAAGTTCAAATATCTTAACTTCCGATCCGGCGCGCTTTACGGCTTCTACATAGCAGGCCGCCGAGTGAAGTGAATCAACGGGGCCGAAGGCGCAGATTGCGTCATGAAGTTCGTCAAATGATTTTATCCGGGTAATACCGTCGATAAGGGCAAAAGGTACATTTCCGAATATGATCGAACGCTTTCCGAGAAGTGCAGCCTCATAAGCCGCTGTTCCGGTTATGGTCACAACTCCCTTTGAATTAACAATCCATGGTTTGGGGTCTTTGTAGTAATTGATCTGCACCAGCCGGACATTGTGGATCTCTTTAACTTTTCTGTAGAATTCGAATCCTCTTTCCCCGAGCATAGCCTGATGTTCCTTGACGTACAGCTTCCACCCGATGGGGAGGGCTTTTGAAACCTGCTCGATGAGGTTGAGCTCGTCAACATAGTATGAAGCCTTAACAAACACGGAAGATTCGGGGATCAGATGAAGGGGCATATAAACATAGTCCTCCCCTTCCACCGGGTCTTCAAAATATTTGTTCTTTCCGTACAGATACCTTTTCTTAAGCTCCTCTTCCAGATAGTACCGGATGTAGGGCATTGACGGTGCATACAGCATGGGGCTCTTTTTCTTGAGGGGGAGATTGCGCTTCCTTATATCCATATCGTAGAAATACTCAAGTTTCCCATGCATCACTCTGGCAATCCATATGAGGGAATCCCTCTCATACTTGGATGTTACAGATCCCGCAAACTCTTTGTTCATAATAGAGTTTTCCCTGCGGTAGTTCTCAACATACTCTATACTGCTTCGTATTTCGCCGTCCGGAAGCTTTTTTATCTCATTAAACAGGTTTTCAAAATACGGATCGATCCCGAATGCATTTTGAAAACTGGGGTATTTGTAATAGCCCAGCTTGGAATACTCGATGGTCATGCACGGGATTTTCTTCTTATAGCATACTTCGCAAAGTATGGTTCTTTGAAGTTCGGCATTGTCCGTATCAAAAATCACATCCGGTTTAAACTCTTCTATAAGTCCTATGATCTTTTTGTAATTAAGTTCCAGCCAGTAAAGGTTTTCCGCATAGCTTGTGACTTTCCAGTACATTCGCCAGTGGTAATGCCTGGTGTTCATCTGAGAACTCATAAGCTGCATATTGAGATTCTTGTAATGACTGTACTCTCTGTCGATCATCTCAAGATACTCAAGATCATACGGCTTGTCACTTTCATTCATACCCTTTATAAACTGCTCGCATATATCCCTGACATCGTACAATTTTATGTCAGGCTCAAGCTTCTTGAACTCATAATAAGTATGTTCGTTGTAATATGTCTTGCTGTAACTGCACTCGCTTGACATTATGAAAAAAGCCGCAACTTCATTATCCTCTTTAAGCTTTTGCGCCAGAAACCACAGAGGCTTTGAGTAAGTCTCGCGGCATATCATAAGTATTCTTTTGTTCTTAAACATTGATTCCTTAACCATCAGGGAAACCTCACAAATCCGGCCGCAGTTCTCCTCTGCCGCCACTTTGTATAGTGCTTAAGCACAGGGCGCAGGTAAAGCGCCATAAATGCTTTAATTCTAAGCCCTCTTCCGATCACAATGTCATCACGGCTGACTGCATCTCTCACATAGGACGCGTACTCTTTGATGTCATCACGGTTCGGACTGTCGCAGACAAGCTCATTTTGTATCGCAGTGATATACTCATACACCATGAATTGTGAGCATTTTCCGGCCAGTTCCGGAAATGCTCCGCAAACAAACTCCTCCATGAGAGCATTCGCCTGAATATTCTTTCTGACCATTCCGCTTCTCTTTGAATTACTGCCGCTTCTCTCTCTGAAGTGATACTTGGGAGCCGGATCGTAAACAATTCTGTTCGCCCTCGCCAGAAGCCTGTCAACCACTATACGGTCTTCAACGGTTACATCCGTCCGAAAATCGATACCCGTAAACAGTTTTGCTTTGAAGAGCTTATCCCAGCAATGAAGGAAAAATCCCTCATGACCAAGGGTTACCGCAAGCGCCTCCTTGGCAGTAAGCACGGAAGGTTTCTTTGCCTCATCCTTAAGTGTTGTATTTTCGTACTCGTAAAATCTTCCGCAGATTGCAATATCGGCGTTGTATTTCTCAATATTTCCGACCATTGACTCAAACATATCCGGTTCGATATAGTCATCCGAATCAACAAACCCTATATATTCCCCGGAAGCTGCCGCAAGGCCTCTGTTCCTTGCATCCGCAATGCCTTTTGCCTCTCCCGTTATAAGCTTTATACGGGTATCAAAAGCCGCGTACTTACGGCATATTTCCTCGGATCTGTCCGGCCCGTGATCGGCAACTACAATCAGTTCAATATCCTTGTATGTCTGGGCCAGAACACTCTTTATGCTCTCTTCGACGTAGCGTTCCACGTCATAAACTATCATAATTATACTTATCATTGTACAACCCTTTTTATTGCCTCAAGGTACGCATATCCTCTTGCTTCATCCGGCTCCACATACGCACCTTCTCCCCACTCATTCCAGGCATTCACGTATACAAAATCAACCGCGTGGTCTTTAACCTTCTCTTTGAGAACCCTGAGTGTCTTCTCGAAGAGTTCCGGACTTGTTCCCATATAAACAAGCCCCTTATAATCTCTTCTCGGTGTATTGTCCCAGTCGGGTATCAGTCCCGGGAATTCATTGTCTAAATATGTGCGTCTCATAATGGATCTCATTATGCTGTTTGCATTGACCCTTCTCTCAAGTGTATTTCCGACCATGCCGGAAAACGCCCTGTTTCTAAGGCTTCTGAGGAATGTCCCCATATTATAGAGTGCCTTTTGGCAAAAACCGAAATCATTTTTGAGAGTATACCCGGGTTCAAAAAAATAGTACCCGTCAATAAGGTCATCCCTGTCATCCGATCCCGCAGCCGTCTTTCCGGACACAATGTATAATCCGTCAAAACCCTCTTCTTTTGCCCATTCGTTAAAAGCCCCGGTCATTTCACGAAAGCAGGGTATATCAAAGGTTTTATATACCTGCCAGACCGGCCTGTTTCCCACCTTGATATATCTGTCATCATGAAAATAGGGCAGAATATGGCGGAAATACTCTCTCCAGTCATCCCTGTCCCCGTATTCCTGTTCAATAAGAATCTGATCCGACAGGTCATACCATGTTCTTGTCCATGTTTCATTTGCCCAGCAAATATTATATTTAATATCTATCTCGGGATGCTCAAGAAGTGTTCGAAGAGGCTTCTCCATCAGGGTTTTTCCGCGAAAATAGTACTGGTAAATACTAAATCCGTACACACCGTAATTTTTCGCAAGCTCTGCCTGACGGGTAAGAGTTGCCACCCCATCCTTATCAAGATCATAGTAATTGCCGCCCAAAGGAACCTTGGGCTGAACGTGGCCTCTATAAAGGGGGTGCGCACGCTTTACCGCAACCCACTCCGTATAATCCTTGCCCCACCATTCATCATTCTCGGGAAAGGAATGGTATTGAGGCAGATACATGCACATTACTTTCATTAAAAATCCCTTTTGGGTACTATTTCATCCAGACAGTTTTATTCACGATATGGGTATAGCTCTGGATCAGTTTTACAACCTTGACCGACACATTATCATCGGCATAGTCTTCTGCTTCCACGGTTTTTTCACCATTCTCGTACATTGCCGTTGCAAGTTCGACAGCCTGGCATACATCACGGCTTTTAATTCCTCCGATCACTATCGTGCCCTTATCAAGAACCTCCGGCCGTTCTGTCGAAGTACGTATGAGCACTGCCGGGAACCCCAGCATAGCCGACTCTTCGGAAAGAGTTCCCGAATCGGATAATACGCAATAGGCGTTTTTCTGAAGCTTATTATAGTCACTGAATCCGAAAGGCTTCATGTTGGAAACAAGCGGATCAAACTTAAAATTTCGTTTCTCTATAAACTTGGCACTTCTCGGGTGCGTAGAATAGATCACGGGCATTTTATACTTCCCGGCGATCACATTGACCGAATTCATAAGTTCCATAAAATTCTCTTCAATGTCTATATTCTCTTCCCTGTGTGCCGAAAGCAGGATATATCTACCCTTGGTAAGATTCAGTCTCTCAAGGACATCGCTGGCCTCAATCTTATCCATATGATCTCTTAATACTTCCTTCATCGGAGATCCGGTAACGAATACGGTCTTTCCGTCAATTCCTTCCGACAAAAGGTATCTGCGGGAATGCTCCGTATAAGGCATGTTGATATCCGAGATATGATCGACTATCTTACGATTGATCATCTCCGATACATTCCAGTCCCAGCACCGGTTCCCCGCCTCCATATGAAAGATGGGTATCTTCAGCCTCTTGGCACTTATTGCCGAGAGAGCTGAATTAGTATCCCCGAGAATCAGAAGAGCATCCGGTCTTTCTTTT
>DGUG01000015.1 GCA_002394535.1 Lachnospiraceae bacterium UBA4316 | reverse complement strand
GTTGGAATGATTATGTCAATAAGCATTTTTGTTTATAAATCCTCTGAATACCGTAAGCAGCAATATCTTTATATCAAACTCCAAAGTCCAGTTCTCGATATAATAAAGGTCGTGCTCTATCCTCTTCTCAATTGATGTATCTCCGCGAAGTCCGTTGATCTGGGCCCATCCGGTAAGTCCGGGACGAACCTGATGTTTGATCATATATCTCGGAATCTCTTCCCTGAACTTCTCAACAAACTGCGGTCTCTCAGGTCTCGGTCCCACAAGAGACATCTGTCCGATAAATATATTGAAAAGCTGCGGAAGCTCGTCAAGGCTCGTCCTTCTGAGGAACCTTCCTATCTTCGTAACTCTCGGATCGTCCTTCGTAGTCCAGCCCTTAGCCTCCTCGGCTTCTGTCTGCTCGATCATCGTTCTGAATTTATACATCTTAAAAGGCTTGTTATGTAAACCTACCCGCTCCTGGGAGAAAATCACCGGACCATCGCTCGTTGCCTTGATAAGTATTGCCGAGACTATCATTATGGGAGAAGCAAGTACTATTCCCACTGCGGAACCCACAATATCAACAAGTCTCTTTACCACGCTGTTTATTGTATTATTCAGTGGAACACGGCGTATATTGATAACCGGCAGTCCCTGAATGTCCTCTGTATAGGGCCTGTTCGGGATTACTCCGGCGTAATCCGGGATAAATTTAGTATGAACACCTGATTTTTCGCACAGTCCGACTATCTCCTTGAGCCTTCCGTACTGTCCCAGCGGAAGGGTGATCGCTATCTCGTCTAGCTTGTTCTCAGGAAGGATAAGTGACAGATTGTCTATAGTACCGAGAACCTTTATACCTTTATATTCGGTTCCCCTTTCTACATTATCGTCCAGTATACCCCTGATAACATAGCCCCACTGCGGGTTAATCAGCACTTTGTTAATATAGCTTTCCGCCGATCCGGAATAGCCTATGAGCAGCACATATTTAAGGTTGTAACCCTTCTTCCACCAGAACATCATAAGGGCTCTCATCATGTTTCTGACGGCCGTTTCCAGACAGATGCATACACCCCAGAAAATAAAGATCATCTGCCTTGAGAAATCGGGCTGGTTGATCAGGTACAGGATCATCATAAAGATCAGTGCCCCGAGTGTATTGGCCTTGATAACATTCAGAAGCTCTCTTTTTCTTCCCGATGCCCGTCTTGTGCTGTACAGATCGAGTTTGGAATAAAGTATCAGATACCCGGGCACAAGAAAATATAATGCCGTCATGTATGTCTGCACAGACAAACCTTCGTCATACAGCAGAAGTCCGCTTTCAAACTTCAGAAAATAAGCGAACAGATAACTTACTACTATTACAAACCCGTCTATTATTAATGTTAGGCGGTTAATTAGCCGCTGATTGTCTCTGATCATCTGATTCCCCTTAATATGCTATAGTGAACGAATTTATTTCGTTCACGATATATCAGCCGAATACTCTTCTGAATATGTTGACCCACAGTTCCAGCTGTATTTTGCAATAGTTCCCGATAAAAGCACGGTCGAAAGGGTATTTTCTCCCTTCCACACACATAAGATAACCTCTCTTCATTCCCGAAAGGTATTCACGCCCGTATCCCTTGAATATAAAAAACAGAGCCTTTACTCCGAATCCTATCAAAAAAAGCGGAAGATTTATTATTATCTGGAGAGCCGGCATATTCTTGTATATTACATACCAGCTGTTTCTTGCCGCCAGTCTTACCTTGAACGGATTGTACCTTGAGCCTGTGGAAGCACTTCCGGCATGATACACAACGGCTTTCGGAGTATAGCGGTTTACATAACCCATGATCCTCGCCCTGTATCCCACATCAACGTCCTCAAGATAAGAGAAGTGAAGCTCATCAAAATAACCAATCACCTCAAACAACTCTTTTCTGTATATCGAAGCTCCCCCGCATGCCGAGAAGATAACCGATTCCTTATTGTACTTATCGCTTTTTTTGTCTTTTCCCAGTGAAAATGCCCAGCCAAGCGCACAATACAGATCTCCCGCCGAATCGATCCGGTCGGGGTTATTCATCTGCAGCATTTTGGATGCAACAGAAAAAGTGTCATCATGACTGTCTATCGCTTTGTAAAGTTCTTCCACAAAATCAGGTTCAGCCTTTGTATCGTTATTAAGCAATATAACATATTTTGAATTTGTGGCAGCAATTCCTTCGTTAACCGCACGACAGAACCCGAAATTGTCTTTAAGTTCTATCAGTTTAATATCGCCATAGCCTTTTATAACATCAACCGAGCCGTCCGTTGAAGCATTATCAACGACAACTATGTCAGCCTTCATAGTCTGCACAAGCAGAGAATCAAGACAGTCTTTTATATACTTTATGCCGTTGTAATTCGGTATTATTACGGTTACTTCGCTCATTTCTTCTTTCTTTTAAAAACAGCCTTCGGCATATAATAGATGTAATACCCGGGTTTTAAACCTATTTCCGGATACATATGGTCTATGGCATCTTTCCTTAAGAGGACACAGTCCTGCGTAAATGCGCCTACAAGCTGGTGAAGTGATGCTCTGTGCATATAACCGGAAAACGAGGCCCTAAGTCCGGCAAATCTGGCATTTTTTTGTCCCTCTGTCCCGACATCATATCCTGCACTTTCCACTTTCAGGTCATGACCTATTATTTTTCCGGTCACTGCTCCCACATACGGCAGATTCATGCATGACTCCATATCCGCTAAATATTCTCCGTCAACCGGGATAAGCGAGGAAGACAGTATCATTAAAAAGTCGCATTCAAGACCATCTCTCTCCTCTTCTGTCATGGTTTTGAATTCTTCGTATGACAGACTCAGGACCGGTCTGTGGAGTCTTTTATATTCTATGTCAAAAAATCCTAAATGAGGGGAATCTGTAATCTTTGCTTCGATTCCTGCCCTTTCGAATGCAGATTGCACAGCTGCCTTACCTGCCCGGTATGCGTACAACTTGGCATCGGGATTTTCCGCCGTGGAACCCGGCGTACTTCTCCAGTGATACAGAACTTTCGGTATATGGATTATCTGATCATGTCTTATTCCCTCGGTACACCTTAGTATGAAATCATGATCCTGTGCTCCGTCATATTCACTTCTGAAACCTCCCACGCTTTTGGCAAGGTTCGTATCAACAACGAGAAAATGACATATATAATTGTTCGTACATAAGAGAACAGGGTCAAAGTCAGGTTTATAATTAACATCAAAATAATGTACTCCGTCCTCGCTGACCTTGTCTTCGTCCGAATAAGCCACAAGTACTTTTGCGATAGACTCACTTGATCTTCCCTTTGACTCTGCGGTCTCTATCGAGGTCATTATATCAAACAGTGCAGACTTTTCCAAAAGATCATCATGATCGAGCAGGCAAATATAGTCCCCCACAGCCTTGGCAAGAGCTACATTTGTATTATCGCTGATACCTTTGTTTTCTTTTACGTGAAAATACCTGATCTTATCAAAAACGGAGCCGAAACCGTCATTTCCCAAAGAATTGTATTCTTCCGAAACGGAGCGAACCACACTTCTTCTTGAGTCATCACGGCTTGCATCCGCAATGATAAGTTCCCAGTTTCCGTATGTCTGTTCAACAACCGACCTGAGCATCTTTTCAAACAAATCCTGATCCGTCTCATACACAGGAACAAGAATACTGAATTTATACGGGTTTTGAAAACTCTTTCTTCTTTGGGCCGCCAGTTCTTCCTCATCAGCCTTACCGGGGGCATATCCCTTCTGTGCCCTGTCGGCAGCCAGTCTCTCCCATCCCTTGTTTACAGTCTTTGCGATCCCGTTTCTCTTCAGATAACTAATGCCTCTTCTAATGTAATTTCTTCCGTTACTCATTTAAACCTCATGATCGCGTCGCCCTGAACACTTCAAGTTCCTCCGGCGTTCCAAGCACATGCACACTTGCAGGATCGACAAGGCTTATCCTGACCCGCATACCCTGCGATATCATATAGTTATACAGAGGTGCAACATATTTTTCGCCTTTTTCCAGATTTGCCCCGTCCTTGTAATATTCGGTATACATCCGTTCATACAGGCGGCATGTTTTAAAATAATATGCACCGAGAGTGCAGTTATCCGAAATACGCACCTTTTCCCGTACTTCGGTGGCATCACCGTTATCATCCACCGCAACAAAACTCCAATGATCTCCCCCGGCTTTAAAGCAGGGGATGAATCCGTCTCCCTCAACGTCTGCGGCCTTCATCTGACCCGCCTCTACGTAAGTATCTATATTGTAGATCAATAGTGAATCGTCCTTATTCCAATATGGTGCCGCAAGCATTGCTGTTGTAGCCTGACCATCTGTCATATTATCAAGTTCAATGATTTTTACCCTTTCAGATGATCCTGTAATATCCTCCCACCCTCTCCTTATAAAATCACCGGCCCCGTCTTCCCGTCTTACTATGAAGTAATAGTCGTTTTCGGGTGCAAGGAAACCGGTCAGACTCTCCATCGACCATGCAAAAAGCGATCTGTTGTGAACCACTATCTCATATTTAGGAACGTTATACCCGGCCTTTTTAAATCTGCTTCCGAGTCCGGCCATGGTTATGACTATTTGCATCGATCTCTCCTTACCGTCTCATCGAGTTCCTCCACACTTTTGGTTAGGAACTCCGAAGGGCGTACAGTTCTGTCGTCGACATAGAATCCGTGATATCCGGGCCAGGGCTTGCCGTATATAATCTCATCATACGGTATTTCCCATTTATCCAGCCATGCCAGCAGGATTTTTGCTGTGTTGGCATTTATAAGTCCGATGTTTCCGTTATATGAATTCATGTTTCTGCTTGTGAGGAGCACAATCTTCGCTCCCTGGCTCTTATATTCACGAATCTTATCTACCATCTCCTTATAAGGCACTATATCCTCATATTTTTCATCAGGTCCCTTTATTGGGCAGATAGTTCCGTCAACATCGAACACAAATGTCAGATCTTCATACATATCATTTCTCCAGACTGTCCATAATAGCAAGCGCATTCATTATAAAGCCGAACACTTTTTGCGGTCTGTCCATGTGAAGCGGAAGCATCGACAAAAAAAGCGATGCTTCGTACAGCCTTATCAGCACAAAATCCATTCCATTCTCTAAAAGGCATTCTTTAAACACTTCCACAAACTGCCTATTATCGGCATCAACTTTAACCCTCGCCTTCATATTCGCATCAATTGTTATCTCATACAGATCGCTGTTAAAAAAATCGTAATGCCCGCATATGGAATGAGAAAGCTTTGCAACATCGTAATACGGGTCCATATACAGATCTTCAGTTGTCATCGCACCTTTAGGATCTACCATTTTGAGAAGTGCGTCGGAATTTGAATACAGAATGTTTGAAAAACACATGTCCCCATGGCTGATGCATCTTATATGGTCAAATACAATTCCGGATCTGATCTTGTCGTAGAGATTAACATATCTGACTACTATTTCATCAATATCCTCGTATGGGGTAAGCGCGGCAACCAGCTTTGCTAATTCTTCATACTGCGGATTCTCTTTTAACTGTCCGATTCGCTCATATACCTTTGAAACATACAGCCTTTTTGCCTCCGCCTCATATTCCATCTCTGTAACCCCTTCACTCTTGCGGTGAGAGATAAAATAGAACAAATGCTTCAATATAGCCCTGAATTCCTCAAGCAGGATCGATCCATGGACATACCTTATGGCAAGATCTGTCATTGAGTAGCGCTGCATTCTATAACTTGCATACCGGTCATCTTCCCGGTAATCGAAGGGTCTGACGAACCATTGCTTCATATCATCGGGAAGAAGAGAATAGAAAGTGTACTCTGCCTTGATTTTGCTCTTTTTTTCGGAAGACTTCACTACGGTGTATTCGTCACCGGATAGCGAATTAAAGAATCTCGCATCAAATCCTCCCGTTATAAAAGATCTGAAATTGCTCACATCCGACAGATCTGTAAAAGCATCGCTGACTATTTCGGTGTACTTATCAAAATCAACCGGATAAGCAGATAAGAATGAATGAACATCTTTAAAGATAACGCATGCTATTCTGTTGCCATGTGTTATTTTATAGTTCTCGTGTGCATACCCTGCTTTGTATACAATCGTCTCCAAACCCGCTGTTTTAGCGATTCCAAAGTCCGAGAAGAATAAAATAACTGGTGTATTGTTTAAAAAGGCAATCTCCTTTGCTCCCCTATCATAAAACCCCGTCACCTGCGGTATGGCCAAAAAAGAGGTCTCAACCCGATCCCTTAAGGTCCTTCTCTTGTATATGGTTTCACCGAAGCTTTTGTTGCCGGTTATAACCGCTATTTCCCTGCCGGGTTTTCTCGAATCGTCATAAACGACAGCCACATTTCTTGCCATTTTTATGCTTCCCTTTTATTTTTCTTCATTAGCAGATATCTCACGGTAAAGATTACCGTAAATGCTGCAATAACCACCACCGAAGCGGCAGTATATAATCGTTTTGTCTCGTAATCGACAGACGATACTATAGATTCTATATATAACCCAAAGTCGTATACACCGAAATTCTGCCCGCACAGCTTATTAAAGATCGCAAGAACAACTATCTCAAGTACCCATGCAGCCAAGGAAAAGAGCATCAGTATACCATATCTCCCCGTAACAAGCCCTTTTGAATACTCATACCAGCCGTTTAGCTGTTCGAGAACCGATAGTGCCATCATAGAACGTTTTGACTCTTTTGAAGTAATTATATACCTGTTCAGAAAATCATACGATGGCGGAAAAATCCGGTAAGTCAGTAACACCGCTACTTCAAATACAGTTAATAGCACGGTAGGAACCGTGATATTTCGTGAAATAAACATCTGATACGGCAAAAGAATCATTACCAGGGCAAGCGTATCAAAAAAACGGTCTATCAGTACCGAGAAAAAACCTGTTTTGAATCCGCCCGATATACGGTAGAACACCCCTATTCTGTATAGTTCTCCCAGTTTATACGGAATAATGAGGTTTACAAGCGTTGTCCTAAGATACGCGGGAACGTACCGGTCAAAGGAAACTCTTTGATCCATAACAACCAGATACATCCTCATCATTTTAATCACGTGGACAAGGCAAAAAACTATTAATGCTGCTGCCGCAAGCAAGATTCTCATATCGGATCGGCCTCATATGAATCTACGATACGCTCTCTGTAATCTCCTTCTATAACAGAAGGATCGCTGTAATAGTCTTTTAGCATACCCAGTACCTTAACAGCCTGGCTGGCCATCCTGACATTTGATACCTGATCGTCTTCTCTCCAACTGATCGGATAGAATTTAATGTCATGCCCGTAGTACTGCGCTGCCAGAATCATCAAATAGTTAAACATAAGGTTATCCGGGAATTTCTCATAAAATTTAGATTTAAGCATATCTACACTGTACATATTAAGTCCCGAACCAAGATCATATATTCTTCTTTCGGTAACAAAGGCAAAAAGAAAATTGTATACAATATTTCCGATTGTCCTTATCGTCGAATAGCCTTCAAGCTTTGACCCCCTCATAAACCTGGCTCCAAGGATACAGTCATGCTTTCTGTAATAGCCCTTTCCCAGAACCGGAATAAAATCAGAGATGCTTCCCTGATCATCTCCGTGAAGAACCATCACATAATCATAACCATGCTCTATTGCGTATTTAAATGCAACCTTATGAGATCCTCCGAGCCCGTAGTTTTCACGGTTGCGAAGCAGTGTTATAGGGAGATTCGCATGCGCATGCATAAAATCAAGAACCGCCTGCTCCGTATTATCCGTGCTTCGATTATTTACAACTATAACCTTTGATATAAAAGCCATCTCAGCCGGGCCTAATTGGTCCAAAACCCTGACTATCTGCTTTTCGCAGTTGTAAGCAGGTATAAATAACAGTATTTTGTCGTTCTGCATGGCGCACCCTCCTTATTCAAGCTTTAGTACACTTCATTAATATTTATGCCGGACAGGTCAATGATCTCGTCTTTTGGTTGGGAGTTCTCATCAACACCATCCTGTATTATGTATTTATCTTCCCTGTAATCATACACGATCTTTTCGACGTTGTGCTCGGTATAGTAAGCTACGGCCTTTGCTGCTTCTATCCCGACAAGGTTAAGTACATGCTGATTGTAATGGTACTGATCTTTCATGTATTCGGTACTGACTTTCGTCAAAACAGTCGTTGCCAGCGCATAATAATCGCTTTCTGCGCATATCTGTTTTTGAACGTTTATGATTTTAAGGAAAATATCTTTGTAATCGATAGTTCTTCCGGGAACTATTAAAAATACTTTCCTTACCCCGCCTATAAAGAATGGTCTCATAATATTATCAAGATCTGTTCTGTATACCTCAGGGGCTGTCCCTATTATCGCGTCAGATTCTCCGTGCAGCCAGAGAACGTACATATGACCGATGTTATACCCGTTATTCCTGAGGTAGGATACGCTTGCATCGAAACGCTGTTTGATGTCCGATGTTACTCCTGCAGACATCCACGTATTCATATCGGTTGCTCCCATTGACATGGATACCGCTATGACTTTTCTGCCTGTTTCTTTGTAGTATTCATTTATAAAGGCAGAAACAAGCGAACCCTTCTTGGCTCCCGGATACTCATTCAGTCCTCCCGGTCTGTTCTCATTTATTCCAAATGGTTCTGTTATCGGGTATAGAGTTGTCGGGTCTGACACAGCCCGAAATTCCATTCCGGCCTCTTCCGGTACATGCGGGGCAAGCGTTGCGTCACCGGCAGCTCCGGACATATTCGACTGCCCCATGAAAAAGATAAGGTCCACATCCTTACTGTCTTTGTTCTCATCTTCCTTCCCGGTCTCTTCTGTATTTTCTTCTGTATTTTCCGGTGACTTGGTTATTCCCGAAAAGGTATCTCCAAATCCTTCGGTATAATCTTCGCCCGCACTCTGTTCGTCTTGCTTCTCCCCGGTCTTTTCCTGCTCTTCTGCTTTTGTCTCCGCCTCTGCCGCCAAATTGCCCTTTTCCTCTGTTTGGGATGCCATGTCAGTACCGCAGGCACATAGCATCAGGGTCAAAATCATCATTAAGCCAGAGATTAATCTTATATGTTTTCTCATGATTCCTGTTTTTTCTCCAATGTCATTTTTCTGCTGATAAAGTTATATACCATAACAACCCCTGTAGCAAACATCTTGACGCCGGCGGTCACATAATCGGGAAAGCGGGCAACAATATCGGGAAGGAACCTTTCAAATCCATGGACTCCGAAGAACATTATTGCTGAATTGATTCCCATACCCACAAGCGAAAGAAGCACAAATATCGTAAACTCCTTTGTCCGGTTCATGTCATCACGTCTTTCAAATACAAACTTCATGCTCATAATGTAGTTATACACAAGCGAAATACAGAACCCAAAAACGCTTCCTACGGTAGCGGCCGTTGCCACATTCATGCCAAATGTGCGGCATATCCTGGAAACTATGAGCGTAATAACAAAGTCTATGATAAACGATGTGCCTCCCACAAAACCGAACTTAATTATCTGAGCTATAAGTTTTTTTCCTTTTTCTTTCTTTTCGATTGTATTATCCGTCATTTTATGTTATTTCCTTTAATCGCCGTCACAACCTGACGGTTTTTTATTATTTTTATGGTGACGCATGTAAATGCCACCGTAAATGCATAATACAATATACCGACGCATATTTTTGAAGCACTATTCTCATTAAACACTCTGAGACCGAAAAACACAGACATAACAAGTACTGCAAATAGCAAAAACCACGCCGGATCTCTCTCCTTTTGGTCTGTATCGCCACCCGGACAGACAAATGCTGCTGCCACCGGCAGCACAAAAAAGTCATAGGTCCTGTGGTATGTAAGGATTAGCGACCAGAGAATAAGCAGCGAAATTAATATGTTTTCACTGTTTTGCGGCAGCCTGAGTGTTACTGCAACAAGTAATATTGCAATTACGAAAGCCACAACATAACAAAGAGGGCTTCCGAATAAAACCCCCAGATCAATCCCGCCCTCGGCAGCCAGATTTGAAGCCACCTCAAGTGGAGCTTTTATCATATATACAAAACTCCTGCCGCCCCTTGCCGCAAACACTTCGGTCAGAATAATGTGTGCAGCAACGGAAAGGGCAAGCTCTTTATATCTCTTTTTGTATATAAAATATAATGCAAGGGGTGCCGTCAGCGTGTATTTATAGTACGATACAAAAAGGCATAGGGCTGTAAGTACACATCCTGCCGGACTTCTGTTTACATCTTTTTTTTCGATATATACTGCCATCATAAAGAAAAAGAATGCAAACAGCGTATGTTGCCCGACACCAAGCTGGTTCCTGTACGGAGTACCCGCCAGCATCAACAATATGGCGGCGGTAAATTCATAAATATCCGCATTTTCAAAAAAAGTTTTTCTAAGAAGGATAACTATTCCTGCAGTAAATGCCAGATTAAGGGCAAGCCACAGGCATTTAGCCGTCTCAGGAGCAAAACAGGTCATCGGAAAAAGCAGCATTAGAAGCGTTGGAAACTGATTTGCCTCCATCTTCTGCGTAAGACCCCTGTCGGTGTACATTCGATAAAACTCTGCAAGTGCCGGTGATTCCGACTCGGTTATCTGCGGAAGATATGACATTTCATAAGGGTCCATTCCGTCCCTGAGTGCCCTTGCCGCATCCCATTGGAAATCCTGGGAAAACTCCAAGGCATTCCTTGCACCCTGAAATACCGATACTGCGGCACAAAGCGCAAGAAATGCCAATATGATCGTTCTTACGGTACGATTATCCTTCCAGCGCCTTAACAACTGCATCTTTAAAGCTTTCAAGTTTCCTGTTAGCATCTTCCAGATTGTCGCCCTTTATACCCATGTAAAATTTGATCTTGGGCTCTGTTCCCGAAGGCCTTGCACAGCACCAGCTGTCATTTTCAATTTCAAAATACAGTACGTTTGACTTCGGAAGCCCGGTAGGTGTCACTTCACCCGTTGCAAGGTCGGTAATTGTGTCCTTCTCATAATCTCTGAACTTAAGCACTTTTAAGCCGTCAAACTCTTTGGGCGGATTGTTGCGGAGTTTTTCCATCATATCTTTTATCTGCTGTGCTCCGTCAATGCCCTTGAGAGTAATGGTATGTATGCCTTCCATGTAGTAACCGAAACGCTCATAAATCTTGAGCATCTGATCCCATACGGTAATATTGTTGTACTTGCACCATGCTGCAACCTCACACAGGCACATTACCGCAACAACAGCGTCCTTGTCTCTCGCATGAGTGCCTGCAAGGCATCCGTAACTCTCCTCAAGTCCGAATACATACTCATAGTCATGATTCTGTTCGAAATACTTGATCTGCTCTCCGATATACTTAAATCCGGTGAGTACCTCGATCAGCTTAATGCCATATGCTTTTGTAATTGCATCGGCGAGATTGGTCGTAACGATGGTTTTGATGAGAGCACCGTTTGCCGGAAGGGTACCCATCTCTTTTCTCTCACGGAGAATATACTCTGCAATAAGCATACCGGACATATTTCCGGTAAACGGTATATATTCACCTGTTGCCGAATCCTTCGCATATATTCCCAGTCTGTCCGCATCCGGATCTGTAGCAAGGACTATGTCCGCATCCTTTTCCTTCGCCAGCTTAAGAGCCAGAGTGAAGGCCTTGGGATCTTCGGGATTGGGGTACTCAAGAGTAGTGAATTCGGGATCCGGAAGCTCCTGTTCCGGTACAACATACACATGCTTGAATCCCAGCTCCGACAGTATCCGCCTTACCGGGAGATTTCCGGTTCCGTGGAACGGAGTGTAAACGATCTTGATAGAATCGGCCACAGCCTTAATTATCTCGGGATGAATGATCTGCTTCTTGAGTTCGACCATATACTTGTCATCGATTTCTTTTCCGATCACATTGTAGAGCTTGTCCGCTATAGCTTCTTCCTTGCTCATTGTTTTAACTTCGTTATAATCGGCTACAGCTGCAACTTCACCGATAATATCCGTATCTCTTGGGGATGTGATCTGAGCACCGTCTTCCCAGTAAACTTTGTATCCGTTGTATTCCGGAGGATTATGGCTTGCGGTTACGACTATTCCGGCAGTACATCCGAGAGTACGAAGTGCAAATGACAGTTCCGGTGTAGGTCTCAAGCTTTCAAAGACATACGCCTTTATTCCGTTTGCGGCAAGGCACAGAGCTGCTTCATCGGCAAACTGCGGTGACATTCTCCGCGAATCGTAGGCGATTGCAACTCCCTTATCCTTGGCATTCATCCTGGTAATATAGTTTGCAAGTCCCTGGGTTGCCCGTCTGACCGTATATATGTTCATTCTGTTTGTTCCGGCACCGATCACGCCGCGAAGTCCGCCCGTACCGAATTCAAGATCTTTGTAAAATCTTTCCTTGATCTCAGCATCATTTCCTTCAAGGGCCTTAAGTTCAGCCTTGGTGGAATCATCAAAGTATTCGTCCTCACACCAGTACCGGTACTGTTCCATATAACTCATATCATATCCTCCTGTCTTAAAATATATCTTCTGGTCCTTAGCCTACCATGCTCTTTGGGTTTCCCGCCAGAACAAAATTGGAATAATCCAACGAGAAATTCGGGTTAAAGTACGGATCTCCCTTATCAAGTTCCGCCCTCCACTTTTCTTTGAACAAATCACATTCTCTATTGTATCTTTCCGCATTTTGCCTGCTTGCTTCTTCGGTAACATCTGTTCCTCTCGATACTGATTCGTAATGGAACAGTTCCGCAAATGGCGTGAATACATTAAGCAATCCTTTTTTTCGAAGTTTCAGGCAAAAATCAACATCGTTAAGCGCAATGGCAAGATCCTCCGAAAGCCCTCCCACATCATCAAACAGTTTCTTTTTAACCATAAGACATGCTCCGGTTACAGCGGATACATTTTGAGCATAGCAAAGTCTGCCCATATATCCGAGGTTCTCTTTCGCCATTTTATAGTGGGAATGACCCGCGGTTCTGTGTGCCCCCATTCCGAGAACAATACCCGCGTGTTGTATTGTGTAATCAGGATAATAAAGCATGCATCCTACCGCCCCCACATCCTCTCTCTGGGCATACATAAGGAGTTCCTCAATCCAGTTTCTCGTAATGACTTCCGTATCGTTGTTAAGGAGTATAATATACTCTCCCTCTGCAAAGGAGGCTCCGAAATTATTGACCGCGGAATAGTTAAAAACGCCTTCATATGAGACAACCCTGATCTTCGGATGCATTTTGAGAGTTTCATAATAATCCTTTATCTCACCTGTTACAGAGTTATTCTCGATTACTATGATCTCATAATTATCATAGGATGTTCTGTCTGTAATGGACTCTATGCAACGTCTGAGGTCCTCTGTATGATCCTTGTTCGGTATAAGTATGGAAACGAGAGGGTGCCCTGTAAGCGCATATCTTATCCTGAAAATAGTTTCAAAAGCTCTGGAACTTTCAATCTTAAAACCTGAAAATCCGCAAGCTGTAAGATGAGCGGCAACAGCTCCCTTCGCCGCATCTATCGCATAACTTTTTGCATTTATGTCAGATGCGACGCTTCCGGCATGAGAACGCCAGTAGTAGAGAATCTTCGGCACATGGACTATATTTGTTGCGGCCTTTGTCAGTCTGAGTATCATATCGTGATCCTGGCTTCCGTCAAATTCGGGCCTGAATGTTCCGCATTTATCAACCAACTCCTTGGAAAAAACAGAGAAATGACATATATAGTTATTTGCCCTCAAATTATCGGGGGCAAAATCCGGCTTGAAGTGGAGGGTAATCATATGATCGATCGACTTGCCCGAAAATGTTGTCTCATCACAGTATATGTAGTCGGCACCCTTATCGCATATGACTTTCATATACTCGTACAATGCGGTCGGATGAAGGATATCATCATGATCAAACAGACCGATGTAATCTCCTTTTGCCATCTCAAAGCATTTGTTTGTATTGCCTGAAATTCCCAGATTCTCAGTCAGTCTTTCATACCTGATCCGGTCATCTCCGTATCCTTTGACTATCTGCTCAACATATGCATGATCGGCGTCCGAACCGTCAGCAAGACACAATTCCCAATTTTCGTATGTCTGCGAAATAACCGATTCGATCATCTCCCGCAAAAATACTTCGGGAGTGTTATAAAGCGGTACAAGAATTGAAAATAAGATATTTTTATTAAAGGCAGTTTCCCTTTGAGCTTTAATCTCTTCGGGAGTCGGCATGGACAGCGTGCCATAGCTTTTATAAGCCTTCCTCTCTATGATCTTGCTCTCTATTTTCTTTTTAAGATTTGATATGCTTCCGTATCTTTTGATCCTGATAAACAGGTTCTTGGTATGACTCCATGCAAGTCTTACAGGATAGATCATTTTCCAGATCATGGAATTGCGGAGTTTATCCATCTTATAGTTAAGATCGGCCACTTTAGCCTCTGCATCTACAAGTTTTTCCGTCAGATCCGCACATTTTCGGCGTTCTTTCTCGTACAGATCCTTATAGTATTCACTCGTTTTCAACAATTCCTCTTCGCGGTTCATATATATCACCCAGAGCAAGCCTGCTGCTCTTTAATCCTGTCATTTTCCGGAGCAATACTCCGATCCGGTAACGGCGATGCGGATCAATGGCACTAAACGGTACCCTGCAAACAAATCCTGCAAGATCAACATTTACAGCATCGGGAAATACTTCCCGTATATCACTCCTGTATTTTGAACTTGTAGCCGCTACTATACACTCTTTAAGCTCCACATCATATTCATCGAGCGGGATGAGTACAACAAATTTTCTGACAAGAGCATTGTCCCATGACAGGTACAAGCCCCATCCCTCTATCACATAAGCATCCTCGACATCGGATGAAATTGCTCTTTCTATTGAGCACATATCCACTGACATCATCGCCTTGCCGCTCTTTCTGCCGGGGATCTTCGGGAGTTCTTTTATTTTATTGCGCCGGTCAGTGATCTGGTATTCAGGTACAACCCCGCATTTTATCTCAATTGTATCGACATCCAGCATATGTCCGTAAAACGGATCGGAGTTTTTAGCCATCCACGGATGAAGCGAATACAGCATTGTACGCTCTTCGCGAAGTCTTTGCATCTTCTCATCGCTTGCCGCGTCAGCTCCCCTCGCCAGCGATTCATGATGAGTCATTACACAGTCATTGTTCACTACATTGTAATAACCTGCTTCAAGAAGTTTTGCGCACAGATCGACGTCATTATAGCCGACCTTTATTTTATCACAAAAGCCGCCTACTTGATAGTATTTTTCCCTGTTTACCATGAGGCATGCACCCGTTACCGCAAGCACATTCCAGGCAAACCGGTTTCTGCAATAATATTGCACCTTTGAGTCCGGGAATCCGGCAAGTTTATGGGTCGGACCCCGGTTAATATTCATTACCCCGATATGCTGTATCGAAACATCGTCCGGATAGAGCAGTTTTGCACCAACTGCGCCTACATAGCTTCTTGCAGCGAAAACAAGGAGTTTTTGCAAAAAACCGTCCGTAATCGCGTCAACATCGTCATTCATAAACAGCAGATATCTTCCCCTTGCAGCTGAAGCTCCGGTATTGCACATATTCGAATAGTTAAACTCCTGCGGATCATACAGGTAAGTTCCTCTCCCACCCGGAAGCTGTGTAACATACTTATCGATAATATCCCGGTTCTCTTCAGAACTTCCGTTATCGACCACAATTATCTCATACGGTATCTTCCCGGCATTTATCCTAATATTTCTTATACATTCCTTGAGAACTCTGGGTTGGTCTTTGGATGGGATTATTACGGAGACCAGCGGCCCTTCTTTGGGTAAAGCGGGTATCTCATTTATTCCGCGCCTCTTTTCCGCAGCCTCTTTGCATAAAATATATCCGGGTTTTGTATACCGGTCATATAATGCTGCATATATCTGCTCATCCGATATTTGATATACATCATCCGTCAACTCTGACAGATCCCTGTGATAGAGTATTTGCGGAACATGAACCACACTCTGCGCTCTCTCAAGTGCACGCAGCAGAAAATCACGGCATCTGACATTGTCCCCTATTTCCGGAGACCGCTTCATTGCCGGGACAAATCGGGCAAATTTGGTTTTTATGGCAAAACAGGTTTCTATGTATGGGAATGATACGATCGTATCAGGTGAATAGTCGGGCTTTCTCCACGGTGTGCGAAGAGTCCTTATCCTGACATTAATATCCGTAAGATCAGCACTTGTATCCGTTATAAAGTCTTCGTCCGGATATATTATATCCGCACCCATTCCATTCGAAATGAGGCGTCTTACCATATCGGGTTCACAGACTCCGCTTACGTTTACAAAAATCACATAATCCTCGTTAATGCCTTCAAAATTGAGTATATTGGCATTATCATCAGGAAAATTAATTATCCTTCCTGACAGTTCATGTCCGGAAACCTCTCTTTGTTCCGCGCTGTCCGGATCACTCATATACGCCAATTCATATGCATAAGGCATTGTCTGCTTGAAGCATTCTTCTTTATAGGCAAGCAGTTGATTATCTTTTATGACGCTCATAACTTAACAGATCATTGAGATTTTACCAGATCGGCTCTTACAAAACCTTCAGGCAACGTATCTTCTTTGATGATTCCTACCTTTCTCTTGAGCCGATAGGTAAATACCTGTTTTTCCTCCAGTTTTGTCTGCTCTTCTCTCTTAAGTATGCTCAAAATATCCTCGTAGAACGGGTCCTCTATCATGGATATCCTGTATTCTACCTCAAGAGACTTGGCATTCTGCGGTATTCCCTCGATTATCATCTGTGCATCGTTTGTATCGTATATGTAAGTATTCTCGGAAACCTTGTACCCGTTTATGATTATCTGCCCAACGTCTTGTTTAAAACCGTCGTTTAGACAATAAACAAGCTTATCAATGTGAAACAGACACGGATACTCGGTGGGGTCTATCCTAAGCGAATTGATATACCTCTCAAAAGGTATTATCATTGAAACCCGCCCGTTATCAACATCTCCGATCACACTTATCTGATTGTCCGGAGAGAATGTATTTCCTCTCGAATAGTATATTCTCGGGGTATCAAGATTTCTGAGGTATGAACCGATCTTGACAATATTATCAATTCTTATCGTAGTTGTCGGCATCAGAACCTGCATTACCTCCAAAGAGGCCGAACCGCCTATGATATACACCTGGAAAGAATGTTCCATTTCATTAAACAGCATTCTCTCGCCTATATCGATCCCGCACAGACTGTAAACATCCATTCCCTTTCTTGACAGGTACATTGCAAATCCGTCATCGGAACGATTCCTGAAATGATAATAAAGCGCCCTGTAGATCACAAACTGAACCGGGATTGCAAAATCCCACACCCACTCATAATCAAGTACAGTCCATTGTCCCTTTTCCATGTCCTTTTCATCTAAGACTATATTGGAAAAAATCATATCAAAATTACAGGGATTAATGGCTACGTACTTTTTCTTGAACTCTCTTTTTCCGAACACCTCAACAAACCCGACGGAGCGCTTAAACTCCACCACATCAGTCAGTGAATTCAGTTTTCTGCAATATTCCAAAATAACCGATTCCATTTGGGGGTATTTTCCGGAAGATTCGAGCTCATTCAGATAATCTTCAAGGGTAATCCCGGACATATACTCAAACCTTACGATATCTTTCGCCTTAGATGCAACCCCGGCCAGTGCCGTACCTCTCTCCCTGCCTTTCTGAAGGCTGCATTTTACCGGAACAAAGCCGGTCCTGCCGTACTGTTCCGATAGCCGGTCATAATTAGTACTAAGCCTGTCGATATGCGAGTTTGCGTGAGTGGACAATGCCACTTTAAACACCCTTTTTTCCCCTTCGGTATCCGTATCTATGACCGTGCAGACTCTGAATGCCTCCATTCGCTCGTTACCGTATTTGGCATAAATAGGAAGGTTCATCCGGCTCTGCCAGCCCTCCTGCGGCGACGCCAGAACAATAAAGGAGTTGGCGTAATCCGCAAAACACCCTTCTTCAATCATTGCATCAAACGCCTTGGTTTCATCGAACAGAACAAGCCTGTCATCATCAAAATTACGTATATTTGTATTAAGATCACCCGGACCCGGAAGTCTGTCATCGGAATAGATCGTATGGGGAAGCTTATAATCGGGATAAGGATAATAAAATCTTGAGTCCCGGTAGCCGGCATCCTCAAGAAGCCGCATAAGACTTGACTTTGAAAAAGTTTTCACCGGAGAGTCCGCAGGATATCCTTCTATTCCCCCAAAAAAAGACCCAAGGTGATCTTCCTTACAGCCCGCAAAATACTTCATTCCCAAGCGGTTTTCAATAGCAATTACTATCTTTCCGCCGGGGGCCAGATGCTCCTTAAGAATCTCCAAAAAAGTATTATACGGCCTGTCGGCTTTGATGTAGGAAGCTGCATATTCAAGTACACCTATGAGTGTAATGTAATCGTACTTTTCCGTAAGCCCCTTCTCGACATCTTCAAAATTACCGACCATTATGTTTACATTGTCATACTCTTTGTTTCTGTATGCATTGATCAGGCTTCGTTTTTTTGAAAGTTCAACGCAGGTTACGCTTTTCGCAAGTCTGGCAAGAACTCCCGTAACGGCTCCGCATCCGCTGCCGATCTCAAGGACCTTGTCGGATCTCTTTATCGGAATCCAGCCGACCACATTTTCCCTTATGTACGACAAATGATACATTACCGACCATGATCTTGATTCCTGTATATAATGCTCATAGTCAAGTGATGTATGATTTTTGACATAATCAAGTAACCTGTCTTCCGCAGCTCCCTCGCTGTACAGATCCTCTCCGCCGTAGTATGTGTAATCAACGACCACACTTCCTATGCGGTCAAAATTGTTATAAGGCATATTCTTTCCCCGTTATTCAAAAGTCGTGACATTTTATACTTTGGTTACGATGACCGTCGAATTCATATCATAGAATCCGGTAGTGTTTTTTGATGATATGACGGTCAGGTTGAATACGTCATACAGCCTGTGGTAAACGGTAAAGTTTCCTTCTCTGTATCCGACACATCCTAGAGAAATAAGGTACTCTCCGCCCTGCAGAGACATATTCTGAGTAAAGGTCACTATGTATTCGCTTCCGGCTTCACATATACCGGTAGTTATTTTCTCAAACATGGTATTTGTGCCGGTTATCTCTGTTCCCTGCATATTCTTAAACGACAGAGCAAATATAGGGTCCTGTATCGTTTCAAAAAAACGTACCTTTACCTTGACAGTAAACTCATCGCCTTTAATTATCGTATTTGTAACGGTACCACTGTTATCATACGCACAGTAATCCTCGAACTCGGCAAGCCCGCTTCCGTATGCGTCAACATTCGGGTTTAGCTGCATAAGATCTTTCCACTTTGATCCGCTTAAAGCCTGCTCGCTTTTATTTGTATCTGCTGTCCGGTCGAGCTGTCCCACAAGTACTTTCTTGTACATGTCTATGATCTCTTTGGGCTCACCTTCGCCTATCTTGTGACCCTTTTCAAGCAGAATTACCCTGTCACAGTATTTGCTGATGCTCCCGAGATCGTGGCTGACAAACAGGATGGTTTTTCCCTGCTTTTTAAAATCCTCAAACTTTCTGTAACACTTGTTTTGGAAGAAAACATCTCCCACAGAAAGTGCTTCGTCCACTATGAGTATCTCCGGATCTATATTGATCGCTACCGCAAAGGCAAGGCGCACGAACATACCGCTCGAATATGTTTTAACCTTCTGATATACAAAATCCCCTATATCGGCAAACTCAAGTATGGATTCAAGCTTGCTGTCTATCTCTTTCTCCGAAAAACCGAGCATGGTGCCGTTTAGATATATATTTTCTATTCCGGTAAACTCCATGTTAAATCCGGCTCCCAGTTCCAAAAGCGCCGATATACGTCCGTTTATGTCAAGATTTCCGGCTGAAGGAGAAAGTACCCCGGTTATGATTTTCAAAATAGTTGATTTTCCGGACCCGTTTGTACCGATTATGCCGACAGTCTCGCCCTTATAAACTTCAAAATTAACATCATCAAGGGCATAATGCTCCCTGCAGTGGATATTCTTCCCGATATGCAGTGCTTCCTTGAGTCTGTCCCTGTTCCTGTCATAAAGCTTGTATATCTTCGATACATGGTCAACCTTTATAGCGACCTCGTCGGAAATATTACCCGCTCTTACGTGGTCGGTATGCATCGTTTCACTGTTCGGTTTTTCAATCTGTTCCAGAAAATCGCCCATAAATAATCCTATAATACATCCGCAAAATGAATTTTCAGACGTTTAAAAATAATGGCGCCAAAGGCAAATACGCACATGGTAAGTATCCAGAAATATGCGGTGGAATAGAAATTCTCCCAAAACCAGATCTTATCTATTAAAGCATCCCTGTAGCCTTCAACAATGTAGTTCATTGGATTAAGTTTAAATATGATCCGAAGCCGCGGGGACAATGTGGTTATATTCCACAGGATGGGGGTCGCCCATATTCCCACCTGAAGCGCGATGGAAATAATCTGCCCCAGATCCCTGAAAAAAACAATTATCGAGCATGTGATATAGCAAAGTCCGAGAACAAACACGAACATACACGCACTGTAGTAAAATATCTGTAATGTATAAAGATCCGGATAATACCCGTAACAGGCAAACAGTCCCACCGTAAACAGCAGGAAAAATCCGTGAACAAATAATGCAGATATTATTTTAATGATAGGAAGAATACTGATCTTAAAGACAACTTTCTTAACAAGATAATTATATTCAAGAAGTGCATTCGTTCCGTTTGAAAGGGCCTCTGAGAAGAAAAACCATGGAACTATACCCGCAATCAGCCAAAGAATGTAAGGAATCTCTATATCACCTTTTACGGCTACGGCTCTTGAAGGCAGCGCTATCGTAAATACAAACCAGTATAACAGCACCGTAATGACCGGCTGAACAAAAGCCCACACTATTCCGAGATATGATCCCGCATACCTTGTTTTGAAATCATTTTTTGCAAGCTTCCAGATAAGCTGCCTGTTCTGCAGAAGTTCTACCGGAAGGATTACTATTTTGTCGTATTTGAGAATAAATACCGAATAAATCGCAATAAGAATAACGCAGGAAATGATCTTTTTGATCATTTCCTCGCTCTGGTTTGCAAAAGGATTGTGATGCAGAACAATATACAGTAAAAGTGCTGCGATCACTGCCGTAACAGCCGCAATGACCGTTTTCTTTTTTGTCATTTAAGCTCCTTGAGAGTAGGCCATTTCTTGTCTTTATCCGAAAAGATCAGTTCCATTCCGTCTTCAACCGGCCACTCTATACCAATATCCGGATCATTGTAGATAATTCCACCTTCATCATTCGGATGATAGAGTTCGGTACATTTGTATGTAAACTCGGCATAGTCAGACAGCACGAGAAATCCATGGGCGAAATTTTTCGGAATGAAAAACATTTTTTTGTTTTCTTCGGACAGACGTACTCCGTACCACTGTCCATAGGTTTTCGATCCCTTTCTCATGTCAACGGCAACATCAAATACCTCACCGCGTATCACACGGACCAGCTTATCCTGCGGATAGTTGATCTGAAAATGAAGTCCTCTTATAACACCTTTTTTCGAAGCAGACTGATTATCCTGAACAAATACACAGTCAATTCCGGCTTCCTTGAAATCGGCTATATTGTACGTCTCCATAAAGTATCCGCGGTTATCTCCGAATACTGTCGGCGTAATGACATACAAGCCCTCTATTGGTGTTTTCTCTACTATAATCTTTCCCAATTCTTTACTCCTTAATTTCCTAGTATCTTAAAAAGCTTTTATTCATATCCACGTTGCCGCTTATTCCGTTTACACTTCCCTTGGACGTGTACTGCCATATATCGTACCGTCCGCTGTATGTAGGCCCGTTCGCATTATACTGTGCAAGCCATATCTTACATGAAAGCGAAGAAGTATTGATCTTTTCCGTAAGCCATGTCTTGTTTGCATACAGACCCGGTGTGTATCCCGCAGAAGCTATCGTCTGACAGAATGCCTTGATGTTTGCGGTTCTCTGCGATGCGGGCAATGTGTTATATCCCGGTCTTGATGATGATTCAACGTCAAGGAATACGGGATAATTCAAACCGTATCCGCTACACAGGGCAGCACACATACTTGCCTCTTCGACTGCCTCGGCTTCAGTCAGAGCCGTGGAGAAGAAGTAAACACCAACCTTAAGTCCCGCACTCTTTGCTCCCTTGATGTGACTCCTGAAATACGGATCTTCAATCAGCGCTCCTGTAGATGCTCCTCGGTACCCACATCTGATTATTACAAAATCGATTCCCGATGCTTTAACCGAACCCCAATTGATACTTGGCTGATACTTCGAAACATCTATTCCGAGAGTTCCCGAACCATTATTGAGAGAACCATCCGAATTGAACGTATACTCAACTCCGCCGATTATCTGCTTTCCGGTTACTTTCTCATGATTCTTCGTATAGTAGTATGTCTTGCCGTCTATATTCTGCCAGCCTGTGTATATATATCCCACAACTTTTCTGTAGAACTTGCGGTTATTATCCGATTTGTAATCGGCATATTTGGCCAGCCTGTATGAACCGTTATCATATACATACAATTGATTCTTCGCCGAATCATACAACTGCGCCTCCGGTTTGTACTTGTCCGACTCAGCAGGCGTAGGTGTCGGAGTCGGAGTCGGTGTCGGTGTCAGCGTTGGTGTAGGCGTTGCCGTCGGCGTAGGTGTTGCCGTAGGTGTAGGTGTCGCCGTCGGTGTGGGTGTTGCCGTCGGTGTCGGTGTAGGTGTTGACTCCGAGGGCACAGGAGTGGGAGTCGCCGTTTCCGTCGGTGTAGGTGTTGCCGTCGGAGTAGTGGACTCTTCCGAAGCAGTGGTCGGATTTGTTTCCGTAGTTCCTGTATCACCAAGTTCGGTCGCAACCATCCTGATTCCCGAACCAAACCTTATACTAGCCATTGCATCCGTCGAACGGGCACGTGTGGAATCTACAAAATCCTCAAGTGCGCATATCAGTCTGCTTCCAAGTGACGCGATCACTTCCGTCTTGGACAGGTCAACGGTCGCTTCCTCATATGTCTCTCCGTTCTCTTCTCTGGAGGACTCAACAAACTCAACAGTATCTGCAGGTGCTGTTCCTACCTCAACATCGGCTGCCTTGTTTCCGTTATCCTCGGCGGCAGCATTTACTTCACTCTCTTTCTTAATCTCGTCCTTGATATTGGCGATGACTTTATATTCTACTTTGGCTTTTACACTGACTTTCTGTCCGACTGTGGGATAAACATATCCGGCAAGTCCGTCGGAATCCGTTATTGACACCGAATAGTCTCCTGCATTGATTCCTGTCAGGTGGATTATTCCGTCCTCATCTTCATCTTCGTAGCTGCTTTCCTTTTCCTTGCTGTCAGTTACGGTTATACCCCATTTAACACCCTTTACAAGAGTATCTTCCTCATCCACAAGCTTAACCTTCAGGTCTTTTTCCACGCTTGTCAATATAAGTGAGAGCATTTTGCCCTCCGAATCCGTCATAGGTGCAGCCGCATCCTCAAGTTCAACATCCTCGGTGGTGTAATCCTCCTCTGAATACGCTATGGCAGATGCGTCATCATAGTAGGACGGGAGATTTGCCATTGCGTTTTCCTTGTTTATCTCACCTCTGTAATCTGCATAAACGGTGGTCGTCATAACCGATGTGATCAAAACTACGACCGCCATCACCGCAGCGCCCCACTGAACCGGAGTAAAATTCTTTATTTTGTCGCCAAAGGACTCTTCCTGTTTCGCTGCTTCTATCGCCGCATCACTTACTTCTGCTTTTGGTACATTATCATAACGCCAGTTCGCTGATTTCTTGCGAAAATCTGACGGTCCGTTCTTCTTGGTGGGAAGTATTCCCATTTTCCTGTATTTATCAAGACCTTTTGCGTGTCTGAAGGAATCATTGGGAACGGTCGCAGTTTTTGCGGCTTTTGTTTTCTTCTTTGATGACGAAACCGCCTTGTCATGCATAGGGGCCTTGCCGGATTTGACCTTTGATTTACGTTTCTTTTTGAGTTCTTCAGATCTGATTATAATCTTTTCATCAACGGATTTTCTGATTGCGCGCTCATCATCGATTTCATCCCCGGAAGACTTCGTGATATTATCAACATTATCAGTCTTTTTTTTGCTCCCGGGCTTCTTCTCATATGCATAAAATGACTCGACGGCTTCTCTGACACCGTCCATATCCGATGTGTCAACCTTAAGGTCTTCCGAAACGATCTGAGACAGCGTCTCATTCACGATGGCACTTGATTCAAGTTCTTCGGATAGTTCAACCCAGTTAAGTTCCGAACTCTCCTCGGCTCCCCTGCCGTCATAATTGTTCTTCTTCATGTTTTTCCCCTTATTATTACTATACTAACCTGCCGCTCTTCGGCTCCCTCTTCCGAAGCGGTACACCTTTTACAGACCGTTTGCCACGTCTACAAGATATTTCCCGTAATCCGTTTTTAGCAAAGGCTCTGCCAGTCTTAGCAATTGATCCTTATCAATAAAGTTCCTTCTGTATGCTATTTCCTCTATGCATGATATGTACATTCCCTGACGCTTTTGGACTGCTCTTACAAAATCCGCCGCATCAAGAAGCATATCGTGGTTTCCGGTATCAAGCCAGGCAAATCCCCGGCCGAGAGTCTCCACATACAAATCTCCCCGTTCCAGATATGCATTGTTAACGGATGTGATTTCAATCTCTCCTCTGGCCGATGGTCTTACGCTTTTGGCTATATCCACAACATCATTATCGTAAAAATACAGTCCGGGAACGGCGTAATTCGACTTGGGTTTATCCGGCTTTTCTTCAATCGATATTGCTTTTCCGTCTTCACCGAACTCAACAACACCATACTCTCTCGGATCTCTAACATAATACCCGAATATGGTAGCACCCTTATCTCTTGATGCCGCCGCCTTCAAAACTCTCGAAAAACTCTGACCGTAAAAAATATTATCTCCCAAAATAAGCGCAACGCTGTCGCTTCCTATGAACTTGTCACCTATTATAAACGCATCCGCCAATCCTCTCGGACTTTCCTGTATCGCATAACTCATGTTCAGTCCAAGCTGGCTTCCATCGCCGAACAGTTCCTTAAATGCCGGCAGATCCCTGGGAGTGGATATAATCAGAATATCCCGTATGTTTGCCAGCATAAGTATGGACAACGGATAATATATCATCGGCTTGTCATATACAGGCATCATCTGCTTGGACATTGCCTTTGTAAGCGGATACAGTCTCGTTCCGGACCCGCCCGCGAGAATTATACCTTTCATTTGTACATTTCCTCGTAATACTTCTGATAATCTCCGCTGGTAACTCTCTTCATCCATTCGGTATGCTCAAAATACCAGCGAATCGTCAGCTTGATGCCCTCAGCGAACATGGTCTCGGGTTCCCACCCTATTTCCGACCTTATCTTGTCCGGAGCAATGGCGTATCTTCTGTCATGCCCCTTCCTGTCTTCAACGTATGTTATCAGATCGTAATTAATATGCTTCTGCCTCTCGTCATCCTCGGGAA
>DGUG01000145.1 GCA_002394535.1 Lachnospiraceae bacterium UBA4316 | reverse complement strand
TTCTGTGACCTCTTATCTCAGCCTCATCTCTGACACCTCCGAGGCTGATGCGTACATATTCTTTTTCAAGCGCGGTTGCAACCGATCTTGCAATACTTGTTTTACCCGTTCCGGGAGGCCCGACAAGGCATATAATGGGTGAATCTCCTTTTTTTGTAAGGTTCCTTACCGCAAGGAATTCAAGCATCCTCTCCTTGACCTTCACGAGTCCGTAATGGTCTCTGTTAAGAATCTCCTCTGCCCGGTCTATGTCACGGTTATCCTTTGAAGCGCGATCCCACGGCATTGCAAGAAGTGTTTCGATGTATCCTCTCGAAACCTCCGCTTCGGAGGAACCGTCATGTAAGTGACTGAACCGGTCTATTTCTTTCAGGATCTTGTCCTTAATTTCCTTTTTAGCCTTTAATTTCGACACCGCTTCCCTGTATTTTTCCTCTTCGGTAGCGGTACTTCCTTCTCCAAGCTCCTCTTTTATCACCCGGAGCTGCTCGCGAAGAACATATTCCTTCTGATTCTTATCTACTCTTTCCTTTATCTGTTTGGCGATGTTCGTTTTGATATCAAGAACATTGACCTCACGCTGCAGCATCGTCATAAGAGTGATAAACCGGTCATCAACGGTCTCCGTCTCAAGTATCCGTTGCCTGTCCGAAAAATGCACGGGAACATTTATCGCCACAAAATCAAGAAGTTCGGAAAGCTTCTCAGCTTCTTCGAACTGCTTGGTAAGGGTTTTTGCAATCTGTGGATTGTATCCCAAAAGGGTTGTGAGAAGTTCCTTGAGGATATTGATCTTTGCCATGATCTGCTGCCGGACTTCCTCATTGTCCTCTGTAAGCTCCGGATTGACCGGACTTACTGTTTTGCCGATGTACCAGTCATCGGGAACAACAACCTCCTTGGCAACAGCAATGAGGCACTCATCCTTTTCCACGCTAAAAAGTCTTGCGCGCATCTCGCCCTCAACGAGAACGCGTAAAACATTTCCCGGAAGTTTTACGACCTGCTTTATTACACATACACAGCCAAAGCCATAGAGGTCAACCTTATCCGATTTCCCTTTTGTCTGTGTATCCACTTCCCTGTCAGCTACCGCAAACAGTCTCCGGTCCTTTATCATGGCCCGTTCAACGGCCTTTACCCCTGTCTGTGTGTTTATATCAAAATGAATGACCATGCCCGGAAGCACCGCCAGTTTGCTAACAACAACGCAAGGGTATTTCTTCTTTGTTATCCTTCGCAAGTTTACTCTGCTTTCTTAAGATTTTGCCTGACGTTTTCGTTATCGCGCACGATGAGAGGTGCTCCCTCTCCCGTTACGGCACCCTTTGTTATCACGCATTTTGTGATTGAATCATCGGAAGGGATCTCAAACATCAGATCGTTCATGAGTCCCTCAAGAATTGAACGCAGTCCTCTGGCTCCTGTCTTCTTCTCATAGGCCTTGTGGGCAATCTCGGCGATTGCGTCATCCTCAAATTCGAGTTCGACACCGTCAATTTCGAAGAGCTTTTTGTACTGCTTTGTTATGGCATTTTTCGGCTCTTTCAGTACCTTGATCAGTGCCTCCTCATCAAGTCCTTCAAGGCTTACGCATATAGGAACACGTCCCACGAATTCGGGAATAAGTCCGTATTTGATAAGATCCTCAGGCTGAACCTGGGACAGGAGCTGACCGACTTCATGCTCTGTCTTTGTTGCGATCTCGGCATTAAATCCTATGGATTTGCGATCCAGCCTGTTCTCAACGATTTTCTCCAGACCGTCAAACGCACCGCCGCAAATAAACAGTATATTGGTAGTATTAATAGGTATCAATTCCTGATGGGGATGCTTTCTTCCTCCCTGCGGGGGCACCGAAGCATTCGTCCCTTCAATGATCTTGAGGAGTGCCTGCTGCACGCCTTCGCCCGAAACGTCTCGCGTGATCGAAACATTTTCGCTTTTTCTGGTAATCTTGTCTATCTCATCGATATAGATAATGCCGTACTCTGCCTTTTCTATATTATAATCCGCGGCCTGAATCACTTTGAGGAGAATGTTCTCAACATCTTCTCCCACATATCCGGCTTCGGTAAGGGCAGTCGCATCGGCAATCGCAAAGGGAACGTTGATTATCTTGGCAAGTGTCTGGGCAAGAAGAGTCTTACCCGAGCCCGTGGGTCCAAGCATAATAACGTTTGATTTTTGCAGCTCTATATCACCCTCATCCTTCTGGGACAGGATTCTCTTGTAATGGTTATATACGGCAACAGACAATACCTTCTTGGCTTCTTCCTGTCCGATGACGTTCTCGTCGAGGAATGCTTTCATCTCCCGGGGTTTAACAAGATTGATTTCAAAATCATTGCTTTCCTCAGGTTCCTTGGCATCACTGTCATAAAGCTCATCCTCAACGATGTCCATGCACACTTCTATACACTCATCGCAGATGAAAACCCCTTCGGGGCCGGCAATAAGCTTTTTTACCTGATCCTGGCTCTTTCCGCAGAAAGAACATCTGATATCCTTTTTTGACATTTTCTTACATCCTATTTGATATTATCTTGTCTACAAGACCGTATTCCAATGCTTCTTCGGCACTCATCCAGTTATCTCTTTCCGTATCGGCAGCAACCTTTTCATAAGGCTGTCCGGTGTTCTCCGAAAGAATCTTGTTGAGTTTTTCTTTTGTACGGAGTATCTGCTTGGCTACGATCTCGATCTCTGTAGCCTGACCCTTTGCACCGCCTGAAGGCTGATGGATCATGATCTCCGCATTGGGAAGAACAAATCTCTTGCCCTTCGTTCCGCCGGCAAGAAGAAAAGCTCCCATGCTTGCCGCCATTCCGATACAATATGTGGCAACATCACATTTAACATAGTGCATCGTATCATAGATAGCAAAACCGTCCGTAACCGATCCTCCGGGACTGTTTATATAGAAATGAATATCCTTTTCGGGGTCTTCCGCCTCAAGGAACATCATCTGGGCAACGATAAGGTTTGCCGTTGTCTCGTTAACCTCTTCGCCGAGGAATACTATCCTCTCCTTGAGAAGTCTCGAATAAATATCGTAACTGCGTTCTCCGCGGCTTGTCTGTTCAATGACGTAAGGTACTAAACTCATAATCTCTTACTTCTCCTTCGCATTATCTACAACAAAATCAACTGCCTTCTGTATCTTCAGATCGTCAATTATCTGCTTCCTGCCGTACTCATCGTCTCCGATATACTCTTTGAGCTTGTCAACTTCCATCTTGCTCTCTCCGGCAATCCT
>DGUG01000218.1 GCA_002394535.1 Lachnospiraceae bacterium UBA4316 | reverse complement strand
CGTGCCCTAATACCGCAGATGACGCAGATACTATAGTTTCCGGAAGCGTCGTACCTATGGAAACAACCGTAGCTCCCACAAGTATCTCGGGCATATTGAATTTCTTCGCTATCCCCGCGGCCCCGTCTACAAACCAGTCGCCGCCCTTTATGAGGCACACAAAACCCACTATAAACAATAATACAGGAACCAGCATTTTTTCATCCTCCACAATCCCATCTCTTTGAGAGCATCACTTTTGTCCGTTGCCTATATATAATCCGGCAATTTTCAGATCATCCGGATTTGTTACTTTAATATTACGGCCATTGCCCATAACAAGCTTGACTTTTCGCTCCGAAAATAGTTCAAGTACCATGGCATCATCTGTAATGAGCACTCCGCGATCGAGAATATCCGACTCGGACTCAATAAGCCTGCTGTAAGCATCGTATATCTCGTAAAAATCAAATGCCTGGGGTGTCTGCATAAGCCATATATGGTCTCGTCGCAGTGTTTCGGCCACAAAACCAGCATTATCCGACATCTTGACTGTATCGCTTGCGGGATATGCAACGGCAGCCGCACGATTTTCTATGGCGGCATTATATGCCCGCAGAATGATCTCTTCCGTAACAAACGGCCTTGCCCCGTCATGTATGAATACGATTTCGCATGGATCAGTATTATCCCCCTCACAGGTGCAGCGGATCGCTCTCAAGCCGTTGTACACGGAATGATACCTCTCCCTGCCGCCGCTGACTATGCTCCTGACCTTGGAAAAGCCGTATTTCTCAACTATTTCGGTTGAACAATACTCTTCCTCCCCTGCGCCGCATACAAGGTATATCTCATCGACAAAACTGTCGGAAAAGGTCTTTAAGCTATAATAAAGGAGAGGATGGCCCCCTATTTCAAGATATTGCTTCGGCGTATCTCCTCCTATGCGCCGGCCCTTCCCTCCGGCAAGGACAACAGCCGCTGTTTTCCTGTTCATATTTAACCTTCCTCAATCCCTATGTTTGGAATCGCATTAAGCGAATAATCCGCAAAATTACCTTTTATGTATTCGTCATATGCCGCAACACCAATCATCGCAGCATTATCGGTACAGTAAACAGGCGACGGACAGTAGAACCTGACACCCAGCCTATCACAGGCTTCGGCCATGCTAGCTCTTAAGGCCGAATTGCTTGCAACACCGCCCGCAAGCGCAAAATCATTCAGTTTAAACTGTTTTATCGCCATTACAGCGTGCTCTGTCAGCACATCTACAACCGCTTTCTGGAACGAAGCCGCAAGATCGTCGGGATTAACCTTCTCGCCCCTCATCTGTGCATGGTTTAGGTAGTTAAGCACCGCGCTTTTTAGACCCGAGAAGCTAAAATCATACTCACTGCCGTTTACTTTAGCCTTAGGAAACTCTATAGCATTGCAGTCACCACGCTTTGCGGCAGCATCTATCTTGGGTCCTCCGGGATAGCCGAGCCCAATCGCCCTTGCCACCTTATCAAACGCCTCGCCTGCGGCATCATCCCTTGTGCGTCCGATAACTTCATACTCTCCGTAATCCCTGACACGTACCAGATGAGTATGGCCGCCGGATACGACAAGAGTCATAAAAGGCGGCTTCAGGTTCTCATTCTCGATATAATTGGCACATATATGCCCTTTTATGTGGTGCACACCGATAAGAGGAAGTTTTTTCGCAAAAGCTATTGCCTTGGCTTCCGCAACTCCCACAAGAAGCGGCCCCACAAGACCGGGACCGTAGGTTACCGCAATCGCAGACAGATCGGAAAGTGTACACTCTGCCTTTGAAAGAGCGGCTTCTATTACAGGGTTGATCTTTTCGATGTGCTTACGGGATGCTATCTCCGGGACAACACCGCCATAAAGTGTGTGAAGATCAATCTGGGAATATATGATATTCGACAATACCTTACGTCCGTTTTCCACAACTGCCGCGGCAGTTTCATCGCAGGAGCTCTCAATTGCAAGGATTCTGACATTATCCATTGTCATCCTCCGGGGTAACAAGCTCCCATCCAAGGATTTTCCAGTGTCCTTTTGAATCCTTCCTCATGATAAAGTGCTCCTGGATCGGCGCTACATTTGTTCCCATTCTTATCGAATATGTGCAGTAAAGCTGTGCCCACTCATATCCGCCGTATGAATACTCCTGAACGTCCGTACTGCTTGATACCGAATAGCTGGAGATTACCTTTTTGTCCTTCTTCCAGCTTTCTATATCCATCTTAAGGGCACTTAAGTATTGTTCGTCTGTCTGATTTGCAACCAGTTCATCATCAAAAAGCTTCCTTGAAAAGCTCGCAAGTCTCTCAAGTTCCTCCTCGGTATATTCCTCTCCGTAGAAACACCTTGTTATCTCGCTGTAGAACTTCAGAACCTCCTTAGGGGTAGGCGGATAATTGGTATCAAGATTTCTCGCAAGTATTTCCTGAACAGCTGTCATTGTCTGCGCTCTGCCTTCGGAAATAACCTTTGACCTGTTTGAAATATAGAAAAACAAGCCCACAACAAATACTGCGAGCATCGTAAACACAACTATTACTCTTGTGGGATTGCGACGTTTCATCCTATGTCAATCCTCAAACATCAAGCTGACACTGCGGCCGTCCTTGGCCACGTGGGTATTCCTGAAAATCTTTCTTACTTCTTTTTCATAATCCTTCGGATATGAAAGAGAAGGTGAATAGTGGGTAAGCCACATCTCCTTCGGGGATGGCTCAGCACTCTTGGCAAGCTTTGCAGCCTCGTAGAAAGTCATATGCTTGTGTTCCCTGGCTTTCTCCTCCATTCCCGGCTCTCCGTACATACCTTCGCATATGAACAGATCCGCTCCCGAAGCCATTTCACTGATTACCGGAACAGGACGGGAATCCGTACAGTATGTTACCTTGAGTCCGCGCCTTGCAGGACCGATGACCATATCCGGGGTATAACTGCCCGTCTCATCGGTTATAGTCTCGCCCTTTTGGAGCCGGCTCCAGCAAGGGAGCGGAATTCCCAGCTCCCTCGCCTTATCTGCATCAAATCTTCCTATCCTCGGAACCCTGAGGGAGTATCCGTAGCATGTTACATTATGACTTACCTTAAACGCATCTATCTCATAGCCGTTAAAGGAAAAGGTCGCCCTTGCCCCTTCAATCTCAAGAAATTTTATATCAAAAGGAAGCTCCGGAGCTATTATTCGCAACGAGCTTACAACTCTCTCAAGTCCCCTTGGACCTATCATCGTTATAGGGTCGGTTCTGTCGGAATTGCCTATGCTAAGAAGCAGTCCCGGCAAGCCGCTTATATGATCCGCATGATAATGGGTAAAGCAGATAACATCTATCGGGTTGGGGCTCCAGCCCTTCTCTTTGATCGCTATCTGTGTTCCCTCTCCGCAGTCTATTAAAATATTGCTGCCGCCTATCCTCATCATAAGGGACGTCAGCCATCTGTACGGGAGCGGCATCATCCCTCCGGTCCCGAGCAAACAAACGTCAAGCATATATCACCTGTTATGAATCATCTGTTATTTAATGCAGCCAGTATATTGCTGCATCTTCTTTCGGATTATTGTAAAATCCCGGCCTGACTCCCTCTCTTACAAAGCCCAGGCTTTCATAGAGCCTGATTGCCGGCTCGTTCCCGATCCTTACCTCGAGCGTGAATTCGGATGCCCCAAGCTTCCTGCCACGTTCGAGGAGTTCTTCAAGCATCCGCCTTCCGATACCGTTACCTCTGTATCCGGATTTTACCATAACATTTGTTATTTCTCCGGTGCCCACAATATTTCTGACTCCGGCAGCACCTACAATATTGTTATCTTCGCAGGCAACAACATATTCCACTCCCTGCAGCGGGAAGGTTTCGCGGTATACCTTCTCGGACCACGGATCGGCAAATACCTCTTTCTCAAGCTTTGCCACATCAGGTATATCGGATTCTGTCATGGTACGTATCAATATGTTCATTGCTTCGCAATCCCGACATTTTCTCGCTCAGCCTGGCTTACGCGCAGGTATTCCGGTTTATGATCCGCAGCACTTACCGTTCTGCCTTCTTCATAATACTTTCCGGCAAGTACCGCAAGGGCTGCTGCCCTTTGCCTTGCACAATGCGCCGGCGCAAACCTGTACGGAACTTTAATATTGGCAGCGATCAGATCTTTTGATACCGGTACACCATCACCCAAAAAAACAACCGGACGTCCGATCTCATCAAGCATCTGTGTAACCTTTACGATATCTTCTGCAAACTGCTCATGAAGAACATTTAATTCGCCATCAGCAGTAAATTCGTAAAAGCCCGTGTATACCTGACTCCTTCTTGCATCCATTATCGGACAGATGACATCCGTTATGCCCCATAGGTTCATTGCAAGTGCATCTACCGTGGGAACTTCTATTATCGGCTTATCCAGTGCCAGCGCCAGTCCCTTTGCCGTAGCCGAACCTATGCGAAGACCGGTAAACGATCCCGGACCTGCCGCTACCGCTACAGCATCTACCGTATCTAGGTCAAGTTCCGTCATCCGGCTTATCTCATCAAGCATCGGAAGCAGAGTCTGGGAATGGGTTTTTTTATAATTCACCGTATACTCGGCTATTATGGAATCGCCGGTTGCAATCGCAACCGTCGCAACAAGTCCCGATGAATCAATGGCTATTATCTTCATCTTTATTGCTTTCTATCGTAATCATCCGGTAATCCACGCCCTTTGAAAGGTCCTTTTCAATCGTTACCTTTATGGTGTTTTCCGGAAATATATCTCTTACTATATCAGCCCACTCCACAAGGCTTACACCATCGCCCCAGAAGCAGTCCTCATATCCGATCTCATCCATCTCGGAAACATCTCCGATCCGGTAAACATCGAAATGATACAGCGGCATTCTTCCGCTCTCATATATCTGCAGGATCGTAAACGTCG
>DGUG01000031.1 GCA_002394535.1 Lachnospiraceae bacterium UBA4316 | reverse complement strand
GGAGCGGTTCATCGCGCACTTCACGCAGTTGCACATTTGATAGAAGACCATGCGAAAGCCGCCGGTATTCCGGTAAGGTTTGCGGCAAGCAAAGCAATCGAAGGCGATAAGCTCGTCATAGACAAACTGGATCTTGATGATAACGAAAAAGAACTGCTCGAGCATATCACGGTTCAGATGGAGAGTGAGAGAGGACTTGACCGGAGTGCTGCCATATGTGATATGCGTTTTGCCTTTATTCTGAAGGTATGCAGAAAATGCGTGACAAAGCCGATAAGAGACCAGGAGCATGAGCGAAGCAGCCGGGTAGATCGTCTGCTTACGGGGAAATATACGGGTATACCCATATTTATCCTTATTATGGGAATGGTATTCTTCCTGACCTTTAATGTGGTGGGTGCATTCCTTCAGAATCTTCTGGAAGCCGGAATAGGGAAGCTTTCGGGAATTGTAGATTCGGCGCTTGAAGCGGCTGGAGTTAACAGTACTCTTCACGGACTGATAATCGGCGGAATATTTGAGGGAGTGGGAAGCATCTTAAGTTTCCTACCTATCATAGTGACGATGTTCTTCTTCCTGTCAATACTTGAGGACAGCGGATATATTGCAAGAGTTGCGTTTATTATGGATAAACCTCTGCGAAGGATGGGACTTAGCGGGAGAAGTATTGTTCCGATGCTGATAGGATTCGGATGTACCGTTCCGGCAGTTATGTCTTCAAGGACCCTTCCGAGTGAAAGAGACCGCAAGATGACCATACTTCTGACTCCGTTTATGAGCTGTACGGCGAAGCTCCCCATATATCTTTTCTTTGTTGATTCGTTCTTTTCGGGATATAAGGCTCTTATCATGACAGGACTCTATGTGCTCGGAGTGGTATGTGCGATCCTTATATCTTTTCTGTATAAGCGGACGTTATTTAAGGGAGAGGCGGTTCCCTTCGTCATGGAGCTTCCAAACTACCGTCTTCCGGCTATCCGGAACGTTCTGCAGCTTCTGTGGGAAAAATCAAAGGATTTTATCGAAAGAGCGTTTTCAATAATACTGATCGCAGCAATAGCTGTCTGGTTCCTGCAAAGCTTTGACTACAGATTCAATCCGGCCATTGATTCATCCGACTCCATTCTTGCGCTTATATCGGGAATTCTGGTACCGGTATTTCGTCCTGTAGGTTTGGGAGACTGGAGAATAGTAACTTCGCTGTTTTCGGGTTTCATAGCAAAAGAGAGCGTAGTAACCACACTTACTGTACTGTTCGGAGAAGGCGTGGAGAATGCGATGAGCCCTGTTACAGCCGCATCCCTTCTTGTATTCAGCCTTTTGTATACTCCGTGTATAGCAGCAGTCGCATCGGTAAGAAGGGAACTTGGCGGCAAGTGGGCGTGCTTCATAGTCATATGGCACTGCATTGTCGCGTGGGCGGCATCGTTTATCATATTTCATATCTTATCATTATTCATATAAAATATGGCATAAAACCTTTGTGAGTGATATAGTTATAATTGGTTGTTCTAGGGATTCTCAAGTTTTTTAATGAGGTAACGGATTATGACTTTTAAAACATCTCGCATAACTAAAGCGGCAATTACACTCCTTGTTGCCGCTTGTTTTTGTACGGCAGATCCTGTGGAGACAGCGGCGTCATCGAGCCGTGATGTGTTCGGGATAAATGCCGACTACACATCTGTTTTGTACGATTCCACAAACGGGATGCCCACATCCGAAGCAAATGCAATAGCGCAAAGTTCAGACGGATTCATATGGCTCGGAGGATACAGCGGTCTGGTACGCTATGACGGAAATACATTTTACCGTTATGATTCGTCGTCCGGCATATCCTCGGTGTTTGCTCTTTATGTGGATGACAATAACCGGATATGGATCGGAACAAACGAAAACGGCGTAGCCATGCTCAATTATGATGAGACAAAGGTTTACGGCCGTGTTGAAGGCATCAAATCACACTCTGTACGATCAATTACGGAAGATAAAAACGGAAATATAATAGTCGGAACTACACAGGGACTGGCGTATGTGGACGGCACCACTCTGGAACTTCATCCCATCGACGATCCGCAGATAAATCAGGAGTATGTCAATAACCTGGACAGAGACAGCGAAGGAAATGTATACGGACTTACAAGTGACGGTGCCCTGTTTGTTCTGGACGATCTGGCTGTTACTGCTTTTTATCCTGCTGACAAAATCGGAGAGGAGCAGGCAAATTCGCTGTATGCCGATCCTGAGATTCCGGGGACGATATACATCGGTACCATCGGGTCTGAAGTCATAACCGCTACGGTCAGCGACAAGAATCTTACCGTAACCGATACAAGATCGGTATTGCCGCTTAATAATATTAATTCGATGGTTAAAAGGGGTAATGATCTCTGGATTACGGGGACAAACGGGTTAGGATATCTGGATGACGGTGGGAAATACCACGGACTGGGCGATACACCGATGAACTATTCAATTACCAATGCCATGGTGGATCATGAAGGAAATCTATGGTTTACATCCACCAGACAGGGTGTAATGAAGATTGTTCCCGACAGGTTCATGGACATCGGAAAAATTGCGGAACTTGATTCGAGAGTAGTTAATTCAACCTGTGTGAACAGCGGTAAACTGTACCTTGGAACAGACAGTGGGCTTGAAATACTAAGTGCAAGTGATTACAGCAAAATAGAAGATGAACTGACGGCGTACCTTGAAGGAGTCAGGATAAGGTGTGTCAAAAATGACGATATGGGCAGGCTGTGGCTGTGCACACACGGGGATACAGGGCTTGTTTGCTATGATCCGAAGGACTCTTCGATCACCTCATTTAATGAGAGCAACGGTCTCGAGGCAAACCGTGTCAGAACAGTTTTGCCAAGATCGGACGGAAGTGTGGCAGCTGCAACCGGAAACGGGGTGTTCATAGTAGATGACGGGAAAATCACGGCCCACTACGGTCAGGAAAACGGTATAGCGGTTCCCGAAATACTGACTGTTGAGGAAGATGAAAACGGAGTTCTCTATCTTGGAAGTGACGGAGATGGGATATACGTTGTGGACGGAAACCGCGTGTCAAGGATGGGAGTGGATGACGGACTCACAAGTGAGGTTATTCTGCGTATCAAGCGCGATGACGAAAGAGGCCTTATGTGGATAATCACATCCAATTCCATTGAATATATCAAGGACGGAGAGGTTAAGGCAGTATCACAATTCCCGTATTCAAATAATTATGACATCTATTTTGATGATAACGGGGATGCATGGGTTCTCTCATCCAACGGTATCTACATAGCCAATGTGGATGATCTTATCAAAAACGAAAGTATAGATTATGATTTTTACAATTTGCGAAGCGGCCTTCCGTACATGGCTACCGGAAATTCAAGAGATTACCTGGCCGACGACGGAACGCTCTATATAGCAGGTACGACCGGAGTCTGTGCGGTAAATATCAATGCGGATGATCCTGAAAGCAGTAACGTCAGTCTTGTGGTTCCTGCGGTAGAGATCGATGACAGGGAAGTGATACTTCGAAATGACAGTTCAGTCTCTCTTCCTGCCGGAAGCAAGCGTCTGGTTATCAAGGCATATGCACTTGCCTATGGACTTTCCAATCCGACAATCAGTTACTGGCTGGAAGGGTTCGACACTGAGCCGATAGTCACCAATAAACAGGAGCTGACTCCGATCAGTTACACAAACCTTGACGGCGGAAAATACAAGTTCCATATGAGCCTGTTAGATGATAAGACCGGAGAGGAAATAGACTCGGTTGAGCTTGTTATCTCCAAGGAACACTCCATATATGATAACGCCCTGTTCTGGCTGGCACTTATCATTCTCGCTGTTGCCGCTACCGGAATCGCTATGTACAGAATGTTTTCCAGCAGGCAGCAGGCACTGCTCAAAAAGCAGGAAGAGGACAAGAAGTTCATCGACCAGATCATGCATACTTTTGCAAAGAGCATTGATCTGCGGGATCAGCAAAATCAAGGGCATTCATTCAGAGTTGCATATTATACAAGGCTTATAGCCGAAGAATTGAAGGAAAAGCGGGGATATACCCAGGATCAGATAGATGAATTCTATCATATAGCACTTATGCATGATATCGGCAAGCTCAGTATTCCCGACAGAATACTCAATAAGCCTGAGCGGCTTGACGATGAGGAATATCAGATAATGAAGACTCATGCCGAAAGCGGAGCACATATGCTCAAAAACGTTACCATTGTACAGAATCTGTCAGTGGGAGCAGGTTGTCACCATGAGAGAATGGATGGAAAGGGATATCCGAAGGGACTTAAGGGTGAGGAGATACCCGAGGTTGCAAGGCTTATTGCGGTAGCTGATACTTTTGATGCCATGTACTCAACAAGACCGTACAGAAAACAGCTTGATATAAGTGTGGTTCTTGACGAGATCAAGCGGATAAGAGGCACACAGCTTGATGCCGATGTGGTTGATGCTCTGCTGGCATTAGCTGATAAGGGAGAGCTTAATAAAGAAAAGGTTGATGAAGCCATTAGTAATCTTGATGTTAACAAGGAACATGTTGAAATGGTTGAGGAAGTAAAGGAACCTTTATCGGATCAGATGAGTGAAGATGAGGAGTTCCTCAAAAATCTGGGCTTTTAAAGGGGAGGGAAGTTTATGATTAAGATGTTTCCGGATTATACAAAAATGAACGAAGGGGGCACAAAAAAAGAGGCTATTCATCCGATGCTATTACTTGTAATCGTTGTAGCGATATGTGCGCTCCTGTCGTACATCATACCGGCGGGTCAGTACGATAGGGTTGTGCTTGAAGAGAGCGGAAGGGAAGTGGTTGTACCGGACAGCTTTCACTACATAGAAAGAACTCCGGTTTCGCTCTTATCGCTCCTTATGTCGCTGACATTAGGGCTTCAGGAGGCGTCTTATATTATTTTCTTCCTGATGATTATCGGAGGAATGTTTGCGATAATAAACGGAACCGGTGCGTTAAATGTTGCTATGGCCAATGTATTAAAGCGTCTCAAGGGACGGGAACTTCTGATGATCCCGATACTTATGACAGTGTTTGGATGCGGTGCTGCCTTTTGCGGTAATTTTGAAGAATTTCTTGTGTTTGTACCGCTTATCCTGGCAAGCTGTATAACTGTCGGGTTTGATTCGCTTACGGCAGTCGGGATCATATTCATTGCGGCTACCGCAGGCTATGCCGGATCTATTACCAATGCATTTACGGAAGGTCTGGCACAGGATATAGCGGGTATCCCGCGATTTTCCGGTATGGGGCTGAGAGTGTGCATGTTCGTATGTCTTCTGGTTGTGTCCATACTGTATGTAATGTTCATGGCACGGGCTGTCAAGAAGAGCCCCAAGTTTTCGGGGTCATATGTATATGACCAGGAGTACAACAAGGGCAAAAAGATCAACCTTGATAATGTCTCAAAGCTTACGACACGTCAGATTTACGCGATCCTTGTGTTCCTTGCGGGAATGATTTTTGCAGTGTTCGGCATCATTAAATGGCAGTATTACGTGGATGAACTTGCCGGAATCTTCCTTGCGGTCGGTATTATCGGCGGAGTAGCAGGGGGATTAAAGCCGAAGGAAATATGCGAGAATTTTATCAAAGGATGCAAGGATATGGTATTGCCCTGCATTATGATAGGTCTTGCAAATGCCGCCATAGTTCTTCTCGGAAATGCAAATGTGATGGATACGATACTTCACTCACTGTCCGGCATTCTGCAGAAATTCCCGGGACCGGTAATGCCTATCGGAATGTTCATATTCCACGAGATTTTCAATATCATCGTGCCTTCGGGCTCGGCCCAGGCAGCGATCACGATGCCTCTTATGACCACACTTGCGGATAAGGTCGGAATGACAAGACAGACCGCGGTACTTGCTTACCAGCTCGGAGATGCATTTACGAATATTCTGGCACCTACAGGCGGTGAAATACTTGCAGCTCTCGCCATTTGCAAGGTTCCTTTCTCCAAATGGGTCAGATATCTCATCCCCATATTCATCATATGGTGGCTGGTTGCTTTTGTATTCCTTCTGTATGCTGCAAGCACAGGATTTGGTCCGATGTAGGGCAGGTTAATACTATGGAACAGTTAAATTTATTTACGGATTCGCCTTCCTCTTTTTCGAGGGCGCCCCTGGCATCAAGACTTCGTCCGGAAACACTTGACGAATATGTGGGACAGGAGCACCTTGTCGGAAAGGGAATGCTGCTTAGACAGCTGATAGAGACGGATCAGATATCATCAATGATTTTCTGGGGACCTCCGGGTGTAGGCAAGACTACTCTTGCGAGAATAATCGCAGGGCATACCCACGCTCATTTTGTGGAGTTTTCCGCAGTAACGAGCGGTATCAAGGAAGTCAAGGAGGTAATGAAAGAGGCCGAGGATAACAGGAAGCGTGGTATCAAGACGCTCCTGTTTACGGATGAGATACATCGTTTTAACAAGGCTCAGCAGGATGCATTTCTGCCCTATGTGGAAAAGGGCAGTATTGTGCTTGTGGGAGCCACGACAGAAAATCCCTCGTTCGAGATTAATTCGGCTCTTCTGTCCCGTTGTAAGGTTTTTATACTGAAGGCTCTTACGGAAGAAGACCTCTTCAAGCTGCTAAAGCACGCGCTTACATCTGAAAAGGGATTTGGAACTTCCCAGATAGAGATTTCGGATGATGATCTGCATGCTATCGCAATGTTTTCAAACGGAGATGCGAGAACGGCCCTTAATACCCTTGAGATGGTTGTCAACAATACACCGCTTGATTCCGAAGGTATCATAAGGGTTACGACCGAAACGGTGGCACAGTGCATGGACAGAAGGTCACTTCTGTACGACAAGAACGGAGAGGAGCATTACAACCTTATCTCCGCGCTTCACAAGTCAATGAGAAATTCAGATCCGGATGCTGCCGTCTACTGGATGTGCCGGATGATCGACGGAGGAGAAGATCCTCTGTATATCGCAAGGAGAATGGTGAGATTTGCAAGTGAGGATGTGGGTCTTGCCGACTCCAATGCATTAAATGTTGCGATAAATGCATATCAGGCATGTCATTTCCTAGGACTCCCGGAGTGCAACGTCCATTTGGCGCACGCCGCGGTATATCTGTCGATGGCACCTAAATCAAATGCACTAGAGAGAGCATGTATCGATGCGGCTGCGGATATAGCCGAATCCCCTGCAGAGCCTGTTCCGATGCATATAAGGAACGCTCCGACAAAGCTTATGAAGGATGCCGGATACGGAAAAGGCTATATATATGCTCACGACACGGAAGAGAAGATGGCAAGGATGACTTGCCTGCCGGATTCACTCAAGGACAGAAGGTATTATGATCCCGGAGACCAGGGTGACGAAGCCGCTGTCAAGGCGCGGCTTGAAGAAATACTAAAATGGAAAGCCGGTGAATAATACCGGACAGTGCTTGTAAACAGGCGCGTGCGGTGTTAAAATATCATCGTTACGCAGGGTTAGTACATCGGTAGTACATCGGCTTCCCAAGCCGAGGAGGCGGGTTCGATTCCCGTACCCTGCTTACGAATCGGTGACAAAAAGAACCGTCTTGATTGCCATAGACATTCATTTAAACAGTTCTTGCAATTCAATTTGTTTTATTCCATCCCTCTCTTTTTCAGTGAAACCCGCTCTAGAAAAGAAAACATATTTATAGCAGTTAAGTCCTGTTTCATTCACTTGGCGGATTTCTTCTTCAATAATCTCTTTCGAGATTTTCTTTTTTCTGAATTTCACTTCATAGAAAACGTACCCTTTTTCATCCAAAGAAACAACATCGAACTCGCCGTTGGTTCGCGTTTTGGGATCGTCATAATAATACTTTCCGATCTTCTCAATGACCGGTTCTATGTTTCCAAGTCTGTTCTGCCTGATCAAGTATTGTCTTGCGATTTCTTCAAACTTAAGCGGTACATAAGACTCTTCAAAATCTTTGTTTACATACTTGTCATAAAACATCTCCGAATCCATGATTTTCAATTGGGATGAATACTTAAATAAATATCTGTAATAAAACAATGAGAGATTATCACAGATATAGTATCCGGCTTTCTTTTTGTTATCTTCGTCATTGATGGGGGCTTTTTTCTCTACCACCTCCATCCTCATCAGCTTATCAAGTACATCCACAAGTGTCGGGCCGCTCGATACGTGAGACTGCGATAGGATATCACTATATCGGGAGAATCCCCTGGAAAGCGCTTCGAACACTTCATTTGCATTTACGATTTTTGATATTTCCGCATTAAGATACATCGATACCTCATTTTCAAGTCGCGCGCCCGGTGATGCTATAAGATCTATAATGTTCTTTTTTACGCTTTTCCTGTCATCAATAAGTCTGTTATAATACGGAATCCCGCCAAATACAGAGTATATTCTCACTTTATCTTCATCTTTCATTCGGGGATAGAATAGCGCAGACTCATAATAGTCCATTTGCTTAAGATCAATAACCAGATCTATCCTTCCATATAACGGATTGGATTGATCTAACAAAGACTTCATAATATCAACATATGATCCAAGTATAACTATTTTTAATTTGGTTTCATCTCTGTATTTATCAACCAGTGACTGTAATATACTATCAAGTCCCTTTACGTTTTCCCTAAGATATGGATACTCATCCAGGACAAAAACTATGTTTTCATTTCGCGAAAGATTAAAAATATAGTCAACTAATTCTTCCAGTTTCGTATATCCCAGTCTGGGAAGCCCATATGCTTCAGAAAGCACGTCACATATACTTTGAACGTTGCTCTCTTCCGTAACCTGTTTGCACTCGTAGTATATCGTCTTTGCATCGATCTCCTTCATGGCTTGTTTCACAAGTTCGCTTTTGCCGACTCTGCGTCTCCCGTAGATAAGACTCATACGCATATCGTTGGAGGTCAATTCTTTCTTTAGCTGTCCAAGTTCCTTATCTCTTCCCCAAAATTTCATTCTGTTCGGCTCCTTTCGGCTCGGATACGATCGAGCTAAACTAATTGTAACGCATTTTTCTGTATACGTAAAGTTTTATTCGGTTTCAACCGAGTCGGTTTTGCTCGAACAAATTTCATTCAAGATTTTCTTTTTTCTTATTCATACTGTTACTCCTATTATAGTCCAGGAAATGAAATATATTGCGGTGATATTCCTGCCCAGCTCTATTAATATCTTAAATTTAGATATCCCTGTTTTCTGCAACATGAAATAAAAAACATGTGTCAAAAGGGACGGTTCTTTTTGACATGCAAAACCAAACGCAGCTATGGTACAATTTGTAGGAGAGATGACAAGGGAGCAAAGAAGATCGTTTATAGTTGACAGGAATACTAGAAACGCAGGAGGATTTACGACTTGAAAAGAAGAATTATCGTATCTGTTATCTGTATTTTTATAATGTTGATGACAGGCTGTAATGTAAACGTCAATGTACCATCATCTTCGGGGTTGTCAGACACATCGATAGTTGAGCACAAAGTGGGAGACTATTCCCAAAAGATGACAGATGATACTGCCAAACAGTTTGGAGATGAACTCAGTGCCTTCGAGATCACTGCAGAGCAGAGGAAACTTGCCGCGAACAATGAAGCCGGCTATCCGGAACTTGATGCCGGAAGAGGTAATCCGAACTGGATCAACACTAAAGTTAGGTCTGCATTTACCAGGCTTATGGATTTTGCAAATGAGGAATGCCGTCTTGCGATGGAGAACAAAGATATGGCCGGACACGGCAATAAAGATGGTATCTCGGAACGCTTCGATAATTTTATGAATGAGGAAGATGAGATTGACAGTTTTCTTCTTGATGCGGTCAGTCACTGTGAAAAGGAACTTGGTATGGACAGGGATGATCTTCTGTTTGAGTTTTCGAACGGGATCATAGGAGACTATTATCCCGATCCGAGCCGATGCCTTGAAAACACTGAGAAGATACTGAATGAGTATATCACATCTACGCTTTTTAACGGAAAGAAGATTGAGGGTGGCACGGATATATTCCCCACAGAAGGAGGATCTGCTGCCATGTGTTACGTTTTTCACTCATTAAACCATAACCATGTATTGAAACAGGGAGATAAGATAGCGATAGGTACGCCGATCTTCACCCCGTATCTGGAGATTCCCGATGTCAATGATTATGGGTTGGTTTCGGTTGATATCACATCGGACAAAGAGCATAACTGGGACATTGATCCGGATGAACTTGATAAGCTGCGCAATAAGGATATCAAGGCCTTTTTTCTCGTTAATCCGTCCAATCCCGCATCACATGCTCTGTCTTCGCAGACCATTGAAAAACTTAAGGACGTTGTGAATGATAATCCGGATCTGATTATTCTTACGGATGATGTATACGGAACGTTTGTCCCCGGGTTTGAGTCAGTCTACAGTGCTATCCCGCACAATACGATCCTGGTCTACTCCTTTTCCAAACTATATGGCGTTACAGGATGGAGAACCGGACTTATTGCAATGAACAGTGATAATGTTGTGGATCGACTTATAAGCGAGCTGCCGGATGAAG
>DGUG01000107.1 GCA_002394535.1 Lachnospiraceae bacterium UBA4316 | reverse complement strand
GGAGGATGTGTAAGGGATTCCTATCTGGGAATCCTTCCCAACGACTGGGATATTACGACGAATGCCAGACCCGAAGAGGTAAAATCATTATTCAGAAGAACTGTTGATATCGGAATGCAGCACGGCACCGTTAAGGTTATGATGGGCCGTGAAGGTATCGAGGTTACGACCTACCGTATAGACGGAAAATACGAGGATTCCAGGCACCCGAAGGAAGTAACCTTTACGGCGGATCTTCGAGAAGATCTTCGGCGCCGTGATTTTACGATAAATGCAATGGCATACAGCGACAAAACGGGACTGGTTGACCTGTTCGGAGGAGTGGATGATCTTGAGGCAGGCATAATCCGTGCCGTGGGAAATGCCGAAGAAAGATTCTCGGAGGACGCCCTCAGAATGCTCAGGGCTCTGCGATTTTCCGCAAGATTCGGATATGAAATAGAAGAGGATACTAAAAAGGCCATAGTAAAGCTTGCCCCAACTCTCTCCAAGATCAGCGCGGAAAGGATCAGGGAGGAGATGGAAAAACTGATCTGTTCCCACAATCCGGACAGAATGCGGTGGGCATATGAGCTTGGTATCACCTCTGTTTTTCTACCTGAATGGGATAGGATGATGGAGTGCGATCAGATCACGCCGCATCACTTTACCGATGTCGGAGATCATACGATCGCAGCCATGGAGTATGCTGTCAATAATTTCAGTGATATTTCAGATGAGGATAACCGGATACTGAGGCTGGCATTGCTATTACATGATATTGCCAAACCGGTGAAAAAGTTCAGGGGGGATGACGGAGCGGATCACTTTATGGGACATCCCGAGGAAGGGTCCAAAATGGCTGAGAAGGTTCTTCGAAGACTTAAGTATGATAACAGTACCATCTCAAAGGTAAAAAAGCTGATAAGATATCATGATGATATGCCGGCCCTTACATACCCGGGGGTCAGGCGGTTTATGGTTGAAGTTGAAGTATCAAACATGGATAATCTCATGCGTCTTAAGGAGGCTGATCTGTACGCTCATACAAAGTTTAAATGGGATGAAAAGTTCAGCCGTATGAATGAACTCGACAGGATGTACCGGAAGATAATCGAAGATAAGGACTGTCTGGCGATCAGGGATATGCAAATAAGAGGAGATGACCTGATAGAATACGGGATAAAGCCCGGTCCCGCAATGGGTGAAATTCTCCAAAAGCTGTTTGAGACAGTGCTTGATGATCCGAAAATGAATGATCATGATAAGCTGACAGAAGCGATAAGCGGTATGATCTGATGAAAAACATCGAAAAAGTGGTAATTCCCGTTATTATCATAATGCTTGTTACGGTGCTGGGGATATACTACATTTCAAGAGAATACGAAAAGCAGCAGGCGCAGAAAAAAGCCTCACAGATACAGGAGGAGCTTCAGGCACAGGAAGAAGAGAATCCGGTAGACAGTGATGAGCTTGTGTATCAGACCGTTGCGATGCTTGTGGGGAAGAATGAGGAAGAACATAAGCTCAAGTTCATTACTATAGAAGGCGACAAGCTGTTTGAACTCGAGTATGAAAGTAAAACTCCTTTTCTCGGAAAACACGGCAATTCACTCACGCCTTCCGAGATACCCCTGGGCGAGATACTTGATGTTACTTACAGCATCCATAGCAAGGAACTTATAGAAGTCCGTATAAGCAGTGAGGCATGGACATTTACCGATGTTACCAGATTTGAGATAGCTCCCGAAGAGGGCAGGATGGATATAGCGGGAAGCACGTATAAGCTTCCCAAAACAGCTGTCGTCTCCTACGGGGATGAGCTGGCAACATTTATGGATGTAACAAATGTTGATACTCTTACTGTTAAAGGGTACGGGCGTAAAGTCTGTTCGGTAATCGTTGACAGGGGTCACGGGTATCTTCGGCTTCTGAATGATTCATATTTCGAAGGCGGATGGATAGAGGTCGGACAGGAGATTATCAAGACCGTAACGGAAGATATGCTGATTCCCGTACCGGAGGGAAACTATCACGTCAGACTTACAAACAGAGGCTACGCGGCGGAAGAAGATGTAGTTATAGAAAGAGATAAGGAATCAGAGATCGATCTTTCCAAGGCCGATATCAAGGAAGTTGCCATAGGGCATGTCTCTTTCACAATCGTTCCCGATTACGCCCAGTTGTTTGTTGACGGCCAAATGACGGATTTTGAAGAAAGAGTCTCCCTTGAATACGGTGTTCATCGTATTCACGTTGAACTTGCAGGCTATGAGAGTGTGGATACAAATATAAGAATATCGGATAAATTCGCCAACGTTGATATTACTCTTGAAGAAGAGGGTGAGGATTCCACAACATCCGGGACAAACAAAACCGCGGCTGGCAAAGCTTCGGCTGCTACGACATTAACACCTACACCGACATCTTCTCCTACTCCGGCAGCAAATACGGGATATTCTATACCGCATTTTTCGGGAACTGTTCCCAGCCCGCTGTTGCCTGACAGAACTACTGCGGCTGCTTCGAGCACGGCTACAACGGGAAGTACGGGATCTACGGATGTGATCAGTGACACAAGAAAGATGTATGTTGAATCTCCTGAGGGAGCGGAGGTTTATATAGACGGAATATACACCGGAATTGTTCCGGTATCCTTTGTAAAACCGGAAAAAGGTTCACACGTTATAACCCTCTCTCAAAACGGGTATGTTACCAAGAGTTATACAATAGCGGTTTCGGACGATGACAGGGACGTTACCCTCTCGTTTTCGGATCTTGTCAGTGAATAAGAGCATTATTTATGAGAAACAGTTTGAAAAAACGGGAAAATCAAATAACGCTTATGTTGTTTATCATAACAATGATAATTGCGTGCAGTCCTTTGATATCAAGGTATTGTATAAACGGACATGATCTTGATTATCATCTGCTTCGAATAGAAAGTCTCAAAGAAGGAATCCTTATAGGACATCCTTTCTCAAAGGTTAACACTTTGTTTTTCGGAGGAGCCGGATATGCAAGCTCCATGTTTTATTCCGATCTGTTTATGCACATCCCGGCATTACTTCGCGTATTGGGTGTAAGCATAGGAAAGAGTTTCCATATTTATACCGCTATGATTTTTGTGCTTTGCTATCTTTCCACTTTTTATTGTGTCTGGAAGATGAGCCTGTCAAAATTTGCCGGTTCTCTCGCTGCGATGCTGCTGACTCTGTGTCCTTATCATATGGATGATATGGTTGTACGAACAGCCTGCGGCGAAAATGCTGCATTTATCTTTCTTCCCTTTGCAATATACGGAATATTCAATGTTTTGTATGAAGAAATGGACAAGCCATGGGTGTTCGGACTGGGCTTTGCAGGGCTTATAGTTACTCATCCCGCTACTTTTGTCGTAATGGTGGGTACCGGGGTTGTTATGCTCCTGATTAATGTACGAAAGCTGATCAAACAACCGTCGGTATTGATAAAAATGTGTATAGTGACTATTCTGGCTCTTCTTGTTACTTCTTATCAGTGGATGCCTATGTTGGAGCAGTTCTCGGATGCGAAGTTTTATGTTTCCGACAATTGGACCGATCTTCTTGATTTCGCAGTGGGTTTTGCACAGATAGCCGGAACTGAATTTCCGGGCGTGGGATTTATCCTGATTGGATTACTGATACCAAGAATATTTATGTCGAGAAAAGACTATCCCATACTTGAGTACGTCGATCTTATGATTGCGGCTGCACTTGTATTTGCTGTAGCTGCAACAAATATAATGCCATGGGAAAGAGTCGGGAGGCTGTTTGGATTTCTTCAATTTCCATGGAGATTGTTTATTATGACCTCAACTTTGCTTGCTATGGCCGATGCGATCATAATAAAACTCTTTATTGACAGATTCGGAGAGAACAAAAAAGGAGTTGCCGAAGAAGTAGTCATAATAGTATTATTTGTGGTTTCCGCACATGCAGCTGTTATTCACCATAATGAAAGTTCAATGGGATACTATGACTACAGCAATGATTATTACAATTATAAACCATTTACGGTAAACGTCGTGGCGGGAGAATGGCTTCCGGAGACGGTGGAAGACAGGGAGAGACTTGTAAGCCAAAGTGATGAGTTGGTTTTTGATGACGGAACCCGTGGAGATTTTGTAAGGGAAAAAGGCAGGGTGATCACCACAATTGATGAAGATCACGAATATGTGGATGTTCCTTTTATATATTATAAAGGGTATGGAGCAACCATTACTGACAGTGCGGGAAATGTAACAAAACCGGAAGTGACGGGAGAGGGAGATAACGGTCTGTGCAGAGTATATTTAAACGGTTCAAAAGGAGTACTTACGGTAAACTACAGAGGGACAATAATACAATATGTTTCAGCGGTTATATCAATAATTTTTATGCTGTTGATATTTGATATATGGTATCTTCGGAACAAGTACAAGAAAAAACTGAAATTACGTGCAGCGGCAGCAGGCGCCAATCTTGGCAGGATCGCATGTGTTCTTGTTTTTTCCGTATGTGCATTGAATCTGTGCGCATGCAGCACGATAAATATACAAAACGTCGCGCAACCATCCGGATACAGTGATCCCGATGCGGTGATAGATTACCTTAAAGACAAAAACGGAGTAGAAGACCCCGAAGATAAGATAGACAGTAAGAGCCTTGTTAATGTTAACTTCAGCCAAAAAGGATATGACAAAGACGGAAAATCATATGCCGTTCTTATTGATGAGTCGACGGGTGAGGAGGTTATAAGGGTAATATCCGTTGAAGAAGCTTCCGAAATTTCCGAAGATAGTATTCCGGTTACAACCGGTCTGTATGAAAACCTTTTGAAGGAGAATGTCCGGATTGTTCTTGCCAACTATAGGTCTGACAGCTTAAAAGAACGTATCATATGTGAAACGGATGCACTTCTTTGTATGGAGGTATTTCGGGATAAGGCTGACAGATTTGGGATCTCGGAACTGTCAAGACAGTTAGGCGATGATATAGTTAATATACCGGAGAACAATATTTCCGATACATTGGAGAAGTACGACTATGCTGCTGTACTTGCAAAGGCCGCATATATACTTGAAGACTGGGAGAGTGATGATATAGCGAAGGAAAAAGCCGAACGTTTCTTCAAGGAGGCGGAGAGTGATCAGGTCGATGAGGGAGAACCTGTAGCCGCGCGTCTTTGGGCTGCGGCTGAATTGTACAGACTGACCGGACAGAAAACATACAGGTCTGTAGTAGATGCGATAGCTATGGATGTGATGCCGGAAGGTTTTACCTTCGAGGAACCCGGGTATTTCGGATTGTTTGCTTATCTTATGGCTCCGTACCCGACGAACTATAATGTATGTTCAAATATGATGAATGAGGTTTTTCTTAAGGCAAATGAGCTGATAAAAAAGCCGATAGATGAAGAATTTGTAGACACAAGGATAGACGACAAGACTATATCGAATGATGAAAAGGCCGCAGTGAGAATGCTCGAAGAAGCATTCCTTGTTACCATGACGGACTATGTAAGTGTCAGTGTTGAGTACAAAGGCTTTGTTCAGAACAGATTGAATTATATATACGGTGCAAATCTTTCGGGAGTCGATTTTACAGGTGAGGATCAGGTGCTTTGTGATTCTCCGAAGCTGTTTGTGCTGACAGGGCTTGTTAAGGAGGAAGTATGAAGATAGCGGTTTTGGCCGGTGGAACCAGTACGGAAAGGGATGTATCTCTTGTCACGGGTCGTGAAGTGTATAAAGCCTTAAAGAAAAACGGACATAAAGTGATACTGCTTGATGCATATCTCGGATGTGATATGGAAGCTGATGAGGTATTTGACGCAGATATTGACTGGGCTTTACGGGTAGCCCCCATATCCGAGGCTGCACCTGATATTGAAGATATTAAGGCATTAAGGGGTAAGGATAATAAGGAATATTTCGGACCCAATGTCATAAAGATCTGTCAGGCTGCGGACATCGTATTTATGGCTCTTCACGGCGACTGCGGTGAAAACGGTAAGGTACAGGCGGCTTTTGATCTTATGGGAGTGAAGTATACGGGAACAGATTCTTTTTCGTCTTCACTTGCCATGGATAAGGCAATATCAAAACAGATGTTTAAGATGTACGGTGTATCGACACCCGACAGTTATATGTTAAAGGGTGCAGATGATGCATACAGACCGCAATTCCCATGTGTTGTCAAGATCTGTAACGGAGGATCATCGGTCGGGGTTTATATTGCAAATAACGAAAATGAGTATAAAAGAGCCATAGAGGACGCTTTTAAATACGAATCGAGGGTAATGGTCGAGGAGTATATTAAGGGACGTGAGTTTACCTGCTGCGTCATTGAAGGACGTGCGCTTCCCATTGTTGAGATAGAACCTAAATCAGGATTTTATGATTACAAAAACAAATATCAGGCCGGATCGACCATAGAAACCTGTCCGGCCAATATTGATGAGGCAACGACTGCCAGGATTCAGGCGGAAGCGGTTAAAGCATATAATGCACTGGGGATCAAAACTTATGCCAGAATGGATTTTCTGATGAATGACAGGAAAGAAGTCTTTTGTCTTGAGGCAAACACGCTTCCCGGAATGACACCTACAAGTCTGATCCCGCAGGAAGCGGCTGCTGACGGAATGAGCTACGTTGAACTGTGTGAATATATAATTGAGATTTCATTGAAAAAATGGGCGTAAAAATGCGTAATATGACACTTGAAGCGATAGCCGGGGCTGTCGAAGGTAAACTTGTAAATACCGGTAAATGCGATCTTTCAAAGGAAGCAACATGCGTAGTAATAGATTCCAGACTTATTGAAGAAGGAGGAATATTTGTTGCAACAAAGGGAGAACGTGTTGACGGGCATGATTTTATAGGACAGGTATTTGAAAAAGGAGCACTTGCTGTAATCTGCGAGAAACTTCCGGGAAGGGCAGCCGGACCCTGCATTCTGGTTGATGACAGTTTTGTTGCACTTAAGAAGCTTGCAAAATACTATCGTGACCAGTTATCGGTCAGAATAGTCGGAATAGTCGGAAGTGTAGGAAAGACCAGTACAAAAGAGATTGTTGCGTCTGTTCTTTCGGCTCATTTCGAAGTACTTCGCACCGAAGGTAACTATAATAACGAAGTAGGTGTTCCCCTTACGATTTTTAAGATCAGGGATGCTCATGAAGTTGCCGTTATTGAGATGGGAATCAGTGACTTTGGTGAAATGGACAGACTTGGCCGGATAGTACGTCCCGATATAGTTGTGTTTACGAATATCGGTCCCTGTCATTTGGAATTCTTAGGTGATCTTGACGGAGTTCTTCGGGCGAAAACGGAGATAATCCCACATATGTCGGCAACAGGCACCCTTGTTCTTAACGGACAGGATGAAAAGCTTGCACAGATTGACGAGACTGTGGCACAGGGGCGTAAGATCATCAGATACGGTAAGGAATCAAAAAGAGATGATGTTTATGCTTCGAATATAGAAAACCTGGGCTTGGATGGATCGAGGTTTATCGCAAATTTCCCTGATGAGAGCCACTATGAAATGACGGTTCCCCTTCCGGGATATCATATGGTTGACAACGCAATTGCAGCCTGTGCGGTAGGTTTTCTTATGGGACAGAACCTTGAGGAGATAAGAAGAGGTCTGTCCGGAGCACAACCTCTTTCGGGAAGAGGGCATGTTATTCATTCAGAGAGGTATACCATAGTCGATGACTGCTACAATGCCAATCCCAAGTCGATGTGTGCTGCCGTAGATACTCTCGGATATGCTCTCGGAAGAAAAGTTGCAATCTTGGGAGATATGTTTGAACTTGGGGAAGAATCTGATAAACTTCATGGTGAAGTAGGAGATTATGCCGCTTCCCACGGTGTTGATTCCCTAATATTTGTCGGGGCTTCCGCCAAGCATATGTATGAACGCGCAAGGCTTCACGATGATGTTGAAATACGTTATTATCCTAACAGAGAATTACTCATTGGAGCACTGTCAGATACTTCAAAAGACATACTCCGGGAGGGAGATACAATACTTGTTAAAGCATCCCATGGAATGGGATTTTCCGAAGTAGTGGAATTTTTAAACAGATAAGGAGACAGTCATGGCATTTACAATTTTCACTGACAGCGGTGCAAACATCACTGATAAGGTAAGGGATCATTACGATATCAGGATCATATCCCTCACACTGGTAATGGACGGAGAAGAATTCCAGTTTACAAGCTCGGAGGGATTTGACTATGAAGATTATTATGGAAAACTGAAAGACGGGCTCAAGGTTTCGACTTCTCAGATCAATCCCAATCAGTTTATGGAAGCATTTGAGCCGGTGCTTGAGAAGGGTGATGATATTCTGTACATCGGCTTGTCGGGAGGAATTACAGGAACAATTAATTCCGCCAAAATAGCCGCTTCGGATCTTATGGAGGACTTCCCGGATCGAAGGATAGTTGTTGTAGATTCACTCGGAGCATCTTTAGGAGAGGGAATTCTTGTTGTTGAGGCAGCAGAATGCCGTGAGAGCGGAATGACTCTTGAGGAGACGGCAGACAAAATAGAATTCCAGAAATACTGTATGTATCAGGTGTTTGTTGTTGATGACTTAAAGCACCTTAAGAGAACGGGACGTATCAGCGGAGCACTTGCTTCTCTTGGTACAATGATGGATATTAAGCCTATACTGAAGGGAAACACAGAGGGCAAGATAGTTGTGGAATGTAAAGCGAGAGGCCGCAAACAGGCCATAAGAGCCCTTGCGGAAAAATACAGGGATCTTGTTGCTGATGCCGAAGAACAGACAGTCGGTATATCATATGGAGGAAAGCGTGAAGATGCGGTGCATCTTGCCAACCTTATTTCAAAGATTGCACAGCCGAAGAAGATCTGGCTTGTGGCACACGAGCCGACTACGGGTTCCCATGTTGGTCCCGGAATGCTTGGGCTGTATTTTAGGGGTACGGATGATGTCAGGGCATTTTGATTGTAAATGAATATCTGAGATTATAGAGGTAGATCGTTTTGGTAAGATTTGTTCTTCTTGTTCTTGTTGTGATTATCGATTTTATCGTTATCATTCCGTTTGAGATAATAGGATACGCGATTGGTCTGTTCTCCATGAAGGCCAGAAATGCATATATGAAAGTGCTGATGACTGTTGTTTTATCGGTGCTTCAGTTCCTGTCCGGCGCAAAGGTAAAGTTTATCGGAATGGAGAAGATTCCGCAGGATCAGGCAGTTTTATATGTAGCCAATCATCAGAGCTTTTTTGATGTCATACTTACAATAACGCGTCTTCCGGGGCTTGTCTGCTTTGTTGCCAAGAAGCAGTTCAAAAAAATCCCCATATTTTACCAAGGGCTTGATCTGTACAATACTCTTTTTATCGACAGGGATAACGTTAAAGAAGGGCTGAAAACAATTCTTGAAGCGATAGAACGAATCAAGGGAGGAATGTCGGTTTTCATATTTCCGGAAGGAACAAGAAGCCGTGACGGAAATATGAATGAATTCAAGGAGGGCAGCATGAAGATCGCCACAAAAAGCGGCTGTCCCATCGTTCCGGTGGCAATAACCAACACTGCGGAAGTCTTCGAAAATCACTTCCCGAAGGTACGGGGAGTTCCGGTAATTGTTGAGATGCTTGATCCAATATACCCCGAAGATTTCGATAAAACAGAGCAGAAGCATCTCGGAAAGCTGTGCAAAGAGCGTATTGAAGCGGCAAGAGATATCAACTATGAGAAATACTGTAAATAATACGTCCTCCGGCAATCGTATATTTTATTCTGCCCGAAAAAGTTCTTCCGAGAAACGGAGAGTTGGAAGATTTTGACAGGGATGAGGTGTACGTGGTCTCCTCATCCGGAGAGAAAATCATTATATCCGCCGGAGCCCCCACAGACAAAGTTCCGGCATCAAGTCCGTAGAGTTTCGCAGGATTAAGACTCATCAGTTCAAAGAGCCTGGTCATATCAATAATGTCCCTTTTGACGAGAATCTCATATGCAAGTAAAAACGAGGTTTCAAGGCCGATTATCCCACTGGGAGCCGATACGAAATCCCGTGATTTTTCCTCGGGTGAGTGAGGAGCATGATCTGTTGCTATCAAATCTATTGTTCCGTCGGCCAGACCTTCCCATATGGCTTCACGATCATCGGTTCCGCGAAGCGGAGGATTCATCTTGGCGTTTGTATTGTACTGCTGTACAGCCGAATCCGTAAGTGTAAAGTGATGGGGTGTTGCCTCCGCGTGGATGTTCGGGTTGGTCAGTTTCGCAAGTCTTACGGCATCAACACCTCCGGCTGTACTGATATGCTGTATATCAAGTATGACACCGGTTGCGGACGCGATCTCAAGATCCCGCTTTATCATTGATATTTCCGCCTCAGGATCCGAGCCTGTAAGGCCGAGGAGTTTTGCGGCCGTACCTGAATTGACACCGTTTTCACTGATATATGCCGGGTCTTCTTCATGAAGGGATACCGGAACGTTAAGCTTTGATATTTCCCTGAATGCTTCCGTCAGTAGAGCGGCATCTTCTATCGGCTTTCCGTCATCCGTAAAGCCCACGGCTCCGGCATTCTTAAGAGCCGCAAAATCATTGAGCTTCCGACCTTCCATTCCCTTAGTAACGGTGGCACAGGTATATATATGAATGTCCTCTTTTGAGGCGCGAAAAAGCACTTCCCGCACCAGCTCGGGACTGTCTAAAGGAGGATTTGTGTTTGCCATCATAACAACCGATGTAACACCACCGGCAGCCGCAGCAAGAGAACCTGTATGGATATCTTCCTTGTGAGTCTGTCCCGGGTCGCGGAAGTGAACATGAACGTCAACAAGACCGGGTCCGGCTATGAGACCGCTTCCGTCTATAACGGTATCTTCGCTGTTACCTAAGTTCGACTGAACATATTCCGGTTGTGACACGATCCGGTCGTTAACAATATAAATATTTCCGATTTCATCCCTCGCATTTGCGGGATCTATAATCCTTATGTTTTCTATTCTCATTTGTTATGTATCCCTTACCTTCGATGGTAATCATTATACAATATAATTTGCATTTTTGTGTACTATTCTACCTGTTAATATAGTATAATTTACATATCTATACTCAATTTCAGCAATGAGGGTTAATATGAGCAAAAGTCAAAATGAAGATTTATTAACCGCATGGGTCAAGGTCGGTCTCATCCTGATGCTTGCAATAACGATTCTGATGATGTTTATTGCAACAGTTGACAGTAACACCAAGGGAGAAGCCTCCATAGGATCCTTTGGTGCGAAAGATTTTAATGAGGGATGGTTGCTTACGCAAAACGATATTACAAATACCATATCACTTCCGGCTTACGTTGATTCTTCCCCGGGCGATGAGATCATAATCAGCAATACTCTTCCGTCAAATATTTCAAACGGAATGAGTCTGATGGTAAGGTCATCAATGCAGGATGTGGTCATTTATATTGACGGAAGGCTCAGAGAAGAGTATTCGTCCAATTCCACTTTCGACATGAGTCAGTTTTTGCCAAGCGCGTATGTTGTGACTGAACTCAATAGTACGGATGCAGGCAAGGATATTACAATACATATTACCGTCAAGAACAAAGGAAGCATAAATGCCATCAGCTACGGTCACGGTAATAACGTGTGGTTTCCCGTTATCAGGAACGGGCTGTGGGTGAACATACTTGCAGTGATAGAACTGATTAGCGGCGCATTGGCATCGCTTTCGGCATATGCTCTTGGAAGGAAGTACAGGACGCAGGCTACGGGATACTTGGGACTCCTGATGATGGATGTGTCCCTCTGGATGCTTAGCGAGTCAACTCTTCGTCAGATCATATTTACAAGACCGTCCATGTCTCAGTATTTCTCATATATGACGCTTGAGCTTATCGGAGCCCTGGCTTGCATGTATTTTGACGCAGTGCAGCACGGGATATATCACAAAAGATATGTGATAGCAGAAGCTATGGTTCTTCTCCAAATACTTATAAACATCATACTTCACATAACCGGGACAGCGGAATTCTACCAGACACTTGCATTTACTCACGTTTTAGAGGCGGCGTGTGCAGTGCTTGTTATAGTAAATCTGGTTACAGATGCAAAATACGGCAGAATCGCAAGCTACAGGATGAGTGCAATAGGTGCTTTGGTGTTTGTAGGCTTTTCGGTATGCGAACTTATATTTTTCTATGCGTCAAAGTTTCGGAATCATTTCGGAGTATTTATTTGTTCCGGCCTGCTGGCACTTTTAATATTCACGGTTATCCAGATGGTTATGGATGTTCTTGCAATGTTTCGTGAGAAGGACAGAATTCGTATGGACATGACGGGCAGAACAATAGAAACAATAGCCGGTGCAATTGATGCAAGGGATGAGTACACCGGAGGACATTCCGAGAGAGTAGGGCTCTACGCCCAGGCTCTGGCCCGTCAGATGGCTGATGAATATGCTTTTAGCGAAGAGGATATCTTAAGAATACATTATATAGGACTGATTCATGACATCGGAAAGATCGGTGTGGCGGACAGCGTGCTTAACAAGGCCGGAAAACTTACTGACGAGGAATTCTCCCTTATGAAGAAGCATCCGGAGATCGGATATGAGATCATGAGCTCCCTTGGCGAGGAGATAGAGGGTGTACTGGATGGCATACGTTACCATCATGAGAGGTATGACGGCAAAGGATATCCCGACGGATTGTCCGGCGATGAAATACCGCTTGTTGCAAGGATACTATGCCTTGCTGACAGTTATGATGCCATGACTTCAAACAGGGTATACAGAAAGAGGCTTACAAGAGAAGAAGTTATAGGAGAATTGAAGAAATGCTCAGGCACCCAGTTTGATCCAAAACTTGCGGATATTTTTATAAGCCTTCTTGAAAGCGGTAAGATTTCAGAAGTTACGATTGACGGACTGGCGGCAGGAAGCATGGGAGAGGCACTTGAGTCAGCAAAGCTTGAAGGGCGGCTTCAGAATGACCTTCTGGCCGGAGAGAAAATCATTCACCCTTCACACGTCAGAATGCTGTGCTACATGATCAAGCTTATGGAGAAAAAGGACAAGCAATACACGGTCATGTATATTGGTGTGGAAGGTGATCCCCAAAAAAGTGAAAGCGAAATTGCATCCGAACGAAGGAAGATCACTTCTCACATTACCGAGAGTATAACTGCACATGATATAAATATACGTTATAACGAGCGCCTTAATGTAGTGGCTCTGTTTGATAGAACTGATGAAGAGGTTGAGACATTTGCGGATATGATCCGCGCAAGATTTCCCGAGAGCTACATCGCATAGAGCCGAAAGGGACGGAATATGACCACCATCTTATGGAGTGATTATGGGATTTGATTATTTTGTATTCTATACTGAAGCAAGTCTGATCTGTGTGATAATACTGTCAACGATTCTGGTAGCCGACAGGATGTACAACACAAAGCAGGAAAAACAGGTATGGTTTAGACGGGCTATTGTTGCGTTTATGCTGTATTTTATTTCCGATGCTTTCTGGGCAGCAATGCTCAGCGGAGAGTTTACGGTAAAACGTTCTTACGTTGTGCTTGTTAACCTGTCAAACTATATTCTTCTGGGTCTGATGGCATACGGGTTATTCATGTTCATAGCCGCATCCGAAAAAATGCCATTCCGTAAAGATGCAGCGAAAAGGCGGCTT
>DGUG01000207.1 GCA_002394535.1 Lachnospiraceae bacterium UBA4316 | reverse complement strand
ATGATGCGGACTGTATAGTGCTGGCGGTTGCACATGATGAATACAGAAACAGGACGTTAGCCGAATGGGATAAACATTTTATTGATTGTCCAAATGAAGAAAGGGTTATTATAGATGTAAAGGGAATGCTTGATACAAATGAAGTTGTAAAAGCAGGTTATTTATATTGGAGATTATGATAATCATAGTGAAGGAGAGGATATACTGATATGAAATATGCATTGATAGGCTGCGGAAGGATATCGCCAAACCATATTGCAGCTGCAAAGGCAAATAATCTTGAGATAGTTGGAATCTGTGATATTGATCCGTGGATGATGCATGATAAGACTGTTAAGTTTGATCTCGATGGGGTTAATCAGTATGAGGATTACAAGGAGATGCTTGATAAGGAGAATCCTGAACTGGTTGCTATCGCTACCGAGAGCGGTAAGCATGCATCTATCGCTTTAGATTGTATAGATCATGGTTGTAATGTGATAATTGAGAAGCCCATTGCTCTTTCATTATCTGATGCTGATGAAATTATAAGAAGGTCTAAGGAAAAGGGAGTAAAGGTTTGCGCTAACCATCAAAATCGGTTTAACCGTTCCGTTCAGAAGATACGGGAGGCTCTTGAAAAGGAGCGTTTTGGCAAGATGTTCTACGGAACGGCACATATTCGCTGGAATCGTGATTACGAATACTATGGAAGGGCTAAATGGCGCGGAACATGGGAGCAGGATGGTGGAGCTCTAATGAACCAATGTATCCACAATATTGATCTTCTCAGGTGGATGATGGGAGATGAAGTGGAAGAGGTTGTAGGCATGACAGATCGTTTGAATCATCCCTACATGGATGCTGAGGATCTCGGTATTGCGCTTATTCGGTTCAAAAACGGATCATACGGTATCATCGAGGGAACAACGGATATTTATCCCAGGAACCTTGAAGAGACATTATATCTGTTTGGACAAAAGGGCACTGTTAAGGCTGGAGGTCAGTCGGTTAACAAGATAGAAGAGTGGAGGTTTTCCGATATGCTTGATGATCCCGAAGAGGTGAAGAAGGAATTCGGAGAGAACCCGCCTAACGTTTACGGATTTGGACACACACCACTCTATGCGGATGTTATTGATGCCATTAAGAATGACCGCGAGCCTTATGTTAATGGTGAAGCCGGAAGAAGAGCATTGGAACTTGTTTTGGCAATTTACAAGTCAGCTGCGGAGGGGAGAAGTGTAAAACTGCCCCTCGAAGATTGTTCTACGATGGATTTTAAGGGGAGATTTTCCGATTAAATGTCAGAAGGATAGAAGGCATGGCTTATTATGTTCATGAGAGTAGTTATATTGACGATAACGTTTTGATAGGTGACGGAACCAAGATTTGGCATTTCTGTCATATCCAGTCCGGAGCTAGAATAGGCAGAAATTGCACTTTGGGGCAAAATGTCAATATATCGAATAATGTTACGATTGGGGATCATGTTAAGATACAGAACAATGTATCTCTTTATGAGGGTGTAGAGCTTGAAGATGGTGTGTTCTGTGGACCCTCGTGTGTATTTACTAATGATTTGACACCTAGGGCTGAATTTCCCAAGGGTTCGGCAGGCTATAAGAAAACTCTTGTGAAACACGGGGCAAGTTTAGGAGCTAATGCTACGATAGTATGCGGTCATACGATAGGTGAGTATGCACTTGTCGCAGCTGGAGCTGTTGTGACTAAGGACGTGGAAGCATATACTCTTGTTGCCGGTGTACCGGCTGTGCCTATAGGAAAGGTTGATGAAAAGGGAAATATTATTGAAAAAACATAATAGGTTAGGAGAACATTAGTATGCAATTTAGAGATTTGCAGAAGCAGTATGCGGTATTAAAGGATGAGATTGATAGAAGCGTTCAAAGCGTATGCTCGGGCGCTCATTTTATTTCAGGTCCGGAAGTTAAGGAACTTGAGAAACATTTAGCGGAATATGTCGGGGTAAAGCACTGTATTACTTGTGCCAATGGCACGGATGCGATTACACTTGCCATCAAAGCATGGGGACTGGGAGAAGGCGATGCGGTATTTGTGCCTGATTTTACATTCTTCTCAAGTGGTGAATGTCCCGCCAGCGAGGGCTGTACCTGCGTATTTGTCGATGTTGACTCCCGAACCTTTAATATGGATCCCATAAGACTTGGGGAAGCAATCCTAAGGGTCAGGAAAGATGGTCTGTATGAGCCAAAAGCTGTAGTTGCGGTAGATCTCTTCGGGCAGCCTGCGGATTATCCGAAGATCCGGCAAATATGTGATAAATACGGGCTTCTTATGTTGGAGGATGGTGCCCAGGGATTTGGTGGAGAGATAGAAGGCCGAAAAGCCTGCTCGTTCGGGGATATATCAACAACGAGTTTCTTCCCTGCAAAACCGCTCGGTTGTTACGGTGACGGGGGTGCGATCTTTACAGACAATGATGAGTGGGCTGAACTGTTAAGAAGCCTTGCTGTACATGGAAAATCCGGAAATGACAAGTATAACAATGTAAGACTTGGCATAAACAGCCGTCTTGATACCATACAGGCGGCTATTCTGCTTGTTAAATTCAAAGCTTTCAGGGACTATGAGGTAAGGGATATTAACAGAGTCGCTGATATGTATATTGATGAATTTAAAAGGTCTGGATTAGATGATAAGATTGTATTGCCATATGTGAAGGAAGGTTTCTACAGCAGTTGGGCTCAGTTTACGATTCGCCTTCCAAAGGGGTTGGACAGGGAAAGATTACAATCCGGATTGAAGGAACAGGGAATACCGACAATGGTATATTATATGAAACCTATGCATCAGCAGGGAGCGTTTGCAAATACATACAGCGCTCAGGCAGATTGCAGGGTCACTGAGGAGTTATGTTCAAGAGTACTGAGCCTTCCGATTCACCCGTATATGACTGATGAACAGGTTAGGAGTGTTGTTGAAGGTATAATGATTCAGAAAAAATGAGCAATATATACATCCATAATTGCGGGCAAAAGGATAGAGATCATATTCGAGGCTATAGCGCTTGATCCTGTAGCAATGGGAAAACTTGTGGCCATACTTTCGGATGAATCTTTTACGGCCGTTCAGAAGATACCGTATATGCAGTTGAAGCGATATATTGATGGTGTGAGGAGGATAGAAGACGAACTTGGCAACGCTTGCAAGCTTAGTGATAGGTTGTTCTCTGACACAAGAAAACGAAATGAAAACGCTATGCGTGTGTACAAAATGGTTATAGCATCTGATACCGAGAAAAAGAGTGGACCATTTAAGGGTGATTTGAGGATTCACGCATTGGCCCGTTCTGGACTAATGATATCTGCAGGGATTGACTCTGATGAAGACATTGAAGAGCAAATGTATGACATCTCTACGTTGGGATACTTAGTGGATCATTTTGTCTTGTCGTTAAATAATGATGATAGACAGAACTGGTACAAGAAAAAAAGCTCTAACGGAAATAGATTATTTAATGGACCGCAGACGGTGTCAAACGAAGAGATAATTGCTAGGGCTGGACAACTATTTGATGATCGTAAGCCGGAGTTGATTGAGGCAGTATCACCTAATTGGCAGGAGCTTTAGAGCATTAACGATTATTTTGATTGAATTAAAGCTGATATTAAAATTTTAGGATTGCTAAACCCTAGATATTGATGTATTATTTCTTTTGTATACAATTTTTATGTATATTATATGGAATAGGGGAATTATAATGTGCTTCTATATTGGGATTGAAGATCTTGCCGCAAATGCTTTGATTGAGTCTATGAGGAAGGCAAATAAGAGGATGCTGTCTTACAAAGATATAGAGAACTATGGCTCCAGGGTTATAGAATTATTAAACAGTAGGGAAGAAAAAGCGGTATTGATATTATCCCGTAATCGGACCAATGCATTATTCAAAGATTATTCAGATCTTTTTGAAGAAGTAGATATTGAGAAACAAAAAGGGATAATGCTTAAAGAGGGTGTGGAGATTAATGATTTGATTGAGCGCTTTAGGGGATACTTGGCTTTAGATGTGTTGATGGCATTTGTGAATGAGCATTCCGTGCAGGCGTTGGGAGTTTTATAAGATTTGAAGGATATCAAGCGTCTGAAGGATCCAATTTATGGATATATTAATATTCCTAGTAAATTGATGAGTGGGATTGTCGATTCATCTCGTTTTCAAAGGTTGCGGAGAATAATACAAACAAGTTATTCTCCGCTTTATTCTTCTGCAGTCCATAATAGGTTTGTCCACTCTCTTGGTGTATTTCATCTTGGCAAATTGCATCAAGCCAAATGGTTGATGAGATAAAAAATAAGTGGATGATTTTTTGAGGATAATTAGACACGATGAGATCAGAAAGCGTTTCAGTTAAATCTGCCAGAGTAAAGAGGACAGAGGACATATGCATTGTGTTGTTTTTTGCATTTACTATATGCATATATGCTCCTATGTCAATTTATTGTGCCAATGCCGATGGGTATTGGTATACATTCAGACTAATATGGTATGTTCCTCTTGTTACATTCATGGTCGTTGGAGCAATGCTTATTCTGGCTCTTTGCGTTACGCGCGGAAAGCTTCACGATATAATATCTGCTGTGATATTCGGTCTTGGATTGTGTATGTATCTTCAGGGCAATTTTCTGCATTTGACCGTTGGGATATTTGACGGATCTCATATAGACTGGAATACTTACAGGGGCAGGATGCTGATAAACGCAGTTATCTGGATAGCGGTATTTGCTGTATGTGTTGTGATCTTTGCGATTAAGCCTGCTGTTTCGTTCAAGATAAGCAAATACATTTCTGTAATGCTGACGGCTATGCAGCTTGTCTCGCTTGTTTTCCTGCTGGTACCTGTTATTGCAAAACAAAGTATGAAATTGTCGGTAGATCCCAAGTTTACAACCGAGGGAATGTATGATATCGGAGAAGATAATATTATTGTGCTGATCGTTGATGTGTTTGATGAGCAATATATGGATTATGCTTTAAACAATATGCCGGAGATTAATGGGATATTTGACGGATTTGAGTTCTATGATAATTTTACTTCTGAGTATAATAGCACGACTACGTCGGTTCCATGCAGTATTGTTATTGGAAAACAATTTCATAACGAAAAGAATATGAGCCAGTGGATGGAGGAGATGGCTCAGAACAGGCTCTATTTTGATGAACTTGTCGATAACGGATATGATTATTCACTCTATACCGAAGAGATGTCATGCTATCCTACGCGCATTGCACAAGGTGCTACAAACTACCGTGAGATACCTATGGGATTTTATAATTTAAGAACATGTCTTGCAATATTATACAGATCTGCAGGATGTGTATATTTCCCGGATATCATAAAACCGTATATATGGCTTGACGATGATATGATTGCGGGAACTGCGGTAACCAATAGCGAATACATACCATTTGATGATGCCAACAGTTTTTTAAAAGATGGTATTGCCCAAAACGGGTTATCTGTAAAGAGAGGGACTAAGCAGTTCGAACTGATTCATATACGCGGAGTTCATGAACCGTTCTACACGGATGAGTGGGGGAATGAAACTGATGAGCATTGGGATTGGAGTGTTACAACCAGAGGATGTGTGCGGATACTTGGCGAGTATTTTGACTGTCTAAAGGAACAGGGAGTATATGATAACTCCGTCATAATAGTTACCGGAGATCATGGGTATCATCATACGAGAGGTGTGCTTAGTAATCCGGCTTTTCTCATTAAGTACAAGGACCGGCATGGGAACATCAGTATCAACTCCAATGAGGCGGGGCTTGGGAATTTTACGGCTACTATAGCCGATCTGGCCGGCGCAGAGAATGTTTCTGACTACGGATTATCCATTCTGGACATTGATGAAAACACTACGTTTGAGAGGTTATATTACGGGGATGTATACAACAAAGAAGGAGATACAGATATGGGTCCGCTTCTCGAATATATCACCCCAACTGATACGAATGATGTAAGACAGTTTAAACTGACGGGTGTTGAGTATGAAAGTGGCGGCAAGAAAATAGAACATATTCCGTTATGCCGGACCTGCCGGGATCATATTAAACCTGAGATCATGGATGATTTTCATGTGGTGGATCTGCATTGCAGGATCAGATAATGGTGTTTTAGGCAGATGCTTGAAATCTCAGAGCAAATATTGTATTGTTTATGATGTTAATATGTAAAAGGATTGAGAGGATTCTATGAATAGTATTGTATTATATATTGACCCTTCAGCTGTTAGTTATATCATACAGGCAATTGCAGCGGTTGTCATCGCTATAGGTGCATGTCTTACGATTTTCCGTCATAAGATCGCATCACTTTTCAAGAAAAATAAGAATCAGGAAAAGAGAGAAGTACACTTCAAGGATGAAGATCCAAAGGAGTGATCAATGGGAATTATATCCTCTGTCGGAGCATTCTTTGCGTGGCTGTTAAAGGCTTGCTTTAATCTTACCGGTAATTTTGGATGGGCGGTATGGTTGTTTACGTTTCTTACGCGCATTATAATGTTGCCGGTCTCTGTTCTTGTCCAGAAGAACTCCATCAAGATGGTAAAAATGTATCCGGAAATGAACCGGTACAAGGCGATGTATCATGGTGACAGGGAAATGGTTTCGGAAGCGCAGTATACGCTTTATAAGCGCGAGAACTACCATCCTCTCTGGGATCTTGTGCCCGTAGTTATCCAACTGGTTCTCCTTATGGGTGTCGTCGAGGGAATACATGCTCTTATAGATGAGGGATTCCCGATGAAATGGCTATCGCTGAATCTTTCTTTGATTCCGATACAATCAGGCGGCTCGGTTATTATGATTCCCGTTCTCGCGGCCGTGTCTGCGCTTATTATGTGCATCACCCAGAATATTTCAAATGTACTCCAGTCTGAACAAGGTTCGGTTAACAAGACTGTTACGCTCGTCGTATCTGTTGGACTGTCATTGTATCTGGGACTGTTCGTACCCGCCGGAATAGGACTGTACTGGATCGCCGGAAATCTTATTTCTATTCTTCAGATGTATCTTCTGAATGCATTTATCAATCCCCGGAAATATATTGATTATGATGAACTTGCCAAAAGTAAGGAATTACTCGAACAATCCAAAGCGGAAAATCGCAGTGGTAATAGTATGTTATCGAGAGAGGAGAGCATCAGGCAGAAGGTTGATTATAAACGGTTTATGAAGTATGATGGCAAGCAGATCGTCTTCTACTCGGAAGGGAAAGGATTCTACAAGTACTTCAGGGATGTTATCGAAGAAATAATCAACAGAACCGATATTGTCATACATTATATTACGAGCGATTATAATGATGATGTACTGCAGCTGGAATCCGAACAGTTTCAAACTTACTTTATCGGAGAGAATAAACTGATTGTACTGATGATGAAAATGGATGCGGATATTGTAGTTATGACTACGCCTGACCTTCAGAGATATCAAATAAAGCGGTCCATTGTAAGGAAGGATATTGAGTATATATACATAGATCACAGTATTGGAAGTATGAATATGACATATCGAAAGCACGCACTGGATCATTATGATACGATATTCGCGTGTAATGAATATGACAAGACAGAAATCAGAGAAATGGAGAGGTCATATGGCACTAAGCCTAAAAACATAGTTGAATTCGGGTATTGTCTGATTGACAATATGATCTCTGAATATGAGAAATCGGACAATTCAGAGGTTGTTCATCAAACCCCTATCATACTGATAGCTCCATCGTGGCAAGACGACAACCTGATTGATTTGTGTGTGGAGGATGTTCTTGACGGGCTGACCGGAAAGGGATACAACGTGATCGTGCGTCCTCATCCGCAGTACATTCGGCATAATATGAATCGTATCAATGAGTTGAAGAATAAGTATGATAAATGTCCGGATATAGAGTTTCAGACTGATTTTTCTTCGAATAAGACAGTATATGATGCTGATATTCTTGTGACTGACTGGTCCGGGATTTCATATGAGTATTCTCTGACAACGCTCAAGCCTACGCTGTTTGTTAATACTCCAATGAAGGTCATGAACCCTGATTATGGTGAGATAAGCGTTACACCGATGGACATTGAAATTCGGAACAAAATAGGCATTGCAATTGAACCTGTCAATATAAGGGATGAGATATCCAAAGCCGTGGAGCGTTTGTTGCATGAAGACTCGTTTTCAAAAGAGACAATGAAGGAGTACAGATCGCGATATCTGTACAATGTTGGGTGCAGTGCAAGAGTAGGTGCCGATTATATAATAAATAGTTTGATAGAACGTTACCGCACATGAATATAATCAATGTAGTCTATCAGTTCAATGAGAAATATGTTCCGTATGCAGGGGTGTCTATGACATCCCTGCTTGTAAATAACAAAGAAGCGGACGAAATAAATATTTATGTGCTTGGTGAATCCCTGACTTCTGAATCAAAGATTATACTTGAGGAATGTGTCACAAAGTTTGGAAGGAGAATTATTTTTCCTGCGACAGATGGTATGATAGAAAGGTTCAGAAATCTCGGAATGATTCCGTACAGAGGGGCCTATTCGGTCTATCTGCGCCTGTTTTTTACGGAATTGTTTGATATTGACGGGAGGGCGCTGTATCTTGATGCAGACACGATTATCGATGGCAGTCTCATTCCATTGATTAATTACGATCTTAACGGAAGAAGTGTCGGAATGGTGCTTGAATCAATAAGAGATGATTACAAGATCATGATCGGCATGGATGAGTCTTCAGACTATTATAATTCAGGGGTTATTCTGTTTGACGTTGATAAATGGAAAAGGAACAGATATTGTGACAAAATAGTTGACCATATCAGGAATGTCAGGAGCAGTTATATCGGAGACCAGGATTTTCTGAACATTGTATGCGCGGGGGATGTATGCCGATTGCCGCTTGTATACAACTTCCAGCCGCTGCATGGAAGATATACGGCAAAAGAGTATTTTTCGTCATATAAGCCCAGGTCGCTTTCGGAGTATTATGATATCGGAGAAATTAGCAGCGCAAATAAAAATGCAGTGATTTATCACTGCTACAGGTGGCTGGGAGAGTTCCCGTGGAACAAGGGAAATCTTCATCCGTTTAATGATGTATACGACAAGTATATGCAACAGTCTCTGTGGAGTGAGAGCATCAAGGACAGAGCAGATATCGGATTTATGTTAAAAACTGAGAAGTTTCTGTACCGGATAATGCCCAAAAGAGTATTTATACATGTATTTAAACTGGCGCATGAGATGATGCTGTATAAAGCGGAATCCGATGCCAGAAACCGGAAAACTAACGCGGATGCTTGACATCGGATGCGGTAATTGATTAACTATATGTAGTAAAAGGAGGGCTGTTCTATGGATTCTAAGGCAATGTTCAAGTTAAGCTACGGGTTATTTGTTCTTACGGCAAAAAGGGATAATAAAGACAACGGATGTATCACCAATACAGCCATACAGGTTACAAGTGAGCCGAACCGTATTGCAGTTGCAATTAATAAGGCTAATTATACCCATGACATGGTAATGGATACGAAGAAGTTTAATGTGTCGATATTAAGTGAGAAGGCAAGTTTTGAGACTTTCAAACATTTTGGATTCCAATCAGGAAGGGATGTTAATAAATTTGACGGATACAGCGCATGTAAGAGATCATCAAACGGCCTGATGTACATAACGGAAGGCACTAATGCGTACATATCCGTTGATGTGGAGCAGACGGTTGACCTTGGTACACATACGCTCTTTATCGGTGCTGTGACCGATATGGAAGTTCTTGCAGACACACCTTCTGCCACATATACATATTATCAGGAACATATCAAGCCGAAGCCTGAGGCGAAGAAGGATGGTGCCACCTCGCTTCCTCCGGGAATGCACAAGTGGCGCTGCAAAATATGCGGATTTGAATATATAGGTGAAACCCTTCCTGATGATTATATTTGTGAGATCTGTAAACACCCGGCAAGTGATTTTGAACTGGTTGAATAATAATTTAAGTAGATTGCGAGGTTGAGTTAAGAAGTGAGTAAAAAAGCATTGATCACCGGTGTGACCGGTCAGGATGGATCTTATCTTGCGGAATTTCTGCTTGATAAGGGCTATGAAGTGTATGGAATGATCAGACGTTCATCGGTTGATTTTCGGGAGAGGATAGCTCATCTTGAAGGAAAGCCGCATTTCCATTTAAGATATGGTGATCTCAGCGATTCGATGAGTATTGTTGCGGTTGTCGGGTCAGTTCGACCGGATGAAATATATAATCTGGCGGCACAGTCACATGTACAGGTAAGTTTTGACTCTCCGGAATTTACAGCGGATATAGATGCTACAGGCGTGCTTCGCGTGCTTGAAGCTGTGAGAAACTGCGGACTTGCGGATACTTGCAGGATATATCAGGCATCCACCTCCGAACTGTACGGTAAAGTTGAGGAGGTTCCACAGAACGAAGAGACACCTTTCCATCCGTACAGTCCCTACGCTGTTGCCAAGCAGTATGGCTACTGGATAGTTAAAGAGTATCGTGAGGCCTATAACATGTTTTGCTGTAGCGGTATTCTCTTTAATCATGAATCGGAGAGACGCGGCGAGACCTTTGTTACTCGTAAGATCACGCTTGCCGCTGCCCGTATCGCCCAGGGCAAGCAGGACAAACTGTATCTTGGGAATTTGTCATCTCTTCGTGACTGGGGATATGCCAAGGACTATGTTGAATGTATGTGGCTGATATTGCAGCAGGACAAGCCTGAGGACTTTGTTATCGCTTCCGGTGTCCAGCATTCGGTAAGAGAATTTTGTGAGCTGGCGTTTCATTATGCCGGGATTGAGCTTGAGTTTACCGGAGAAGGAATGGATGAAAAGGGTATTGATAAGGCAACCGGTAAGGTGCTCGTTGAAGTATCTCCCGATTTCTACAGACCTACCGATGTGGTTAATCTGTTCGGTGATCCAACAAAGGCAAAGAATAAGCTTGGATGGAATCCGCAGTCGACAACGTTCGAGGAACTCGTGAAGATCATGGTGGACCACGATATGGCTAAGGTTGCAGTTGAGCGTGCAGAAGAGCGTATAAGGCTGAACCTTGAGGAATATCTGGAGAAGGGTGTAGTGAAATAGACCATGAACATTATTTTGCTATCTGGCGGCTCAGGCAAGCGCTTGTGGCCGCTTTCCAATGATATAAGATCCAAGCAGTTTATCAAAATATTCAAAAAGGACGACGGAACGTACGAGTCCATGGTACAGCGTATGTACCGTATGATCAGAACCGTAGATCCTGATGCAACCGTGACGATCGCAACAAGTAAGACGCAGGTTTCTGCCATTAATAATCAGCTCGGAGAAGATGTAGGAATATCAATTGAACCTTGCAGAAGAGATACATTCCCGGCTATAGCCCTTGCAACGGCGTATCTTGCAGATGTGATGCATGTCCCAAGCGACGAAGCAGTTGTTGTCTGCCCTGTCGACCCATATGTTGAAGAAGACTATTTTACGGCACTCAAAACACTGTGTGATCGTGCGGCTTCCGGAAATGCCAACCTTGTCCTCATGGGTATGGAGCCGACCTATCCCAGCGAGAAATATGGATATGTTATGTCGGATATTTGCGAAGCAAATGTTCGACACGGCGACACCACCGAAGGTGGTGTTGGGAACACGGCGACATCTGCGCAGCAGATGTTGGTTGAGAATCAAGAAGCAGATGCGAGTCTCCTTGACGAGGCGACGCAGCAGATGTTGGTTGAGAATCAAACCGGTGATTTGTTTGCTCCGGTGCTTAGTTTCAAGGAAAAACCCGACCTCGAAACTGCCAAATCCTATCTTGCTCAGGGCGCACTCTGGAACGGCGGTGTGTTTGCATATAAACTTTCCTATGTTCTTGACAAAGCACATGAGCTGATTGATTTTACGGATTACAACGATCTGTTTAACAAATATGATACTCTGACCAAGATATCCTTTGACTATGCAGTTGTTGAAAAGGAAAGCAATATTGAAGTAATGCGGTTTTCCGGTCAATGGAAGGATCTCGGGACATGGAATACGCTTACAGAGGCGATGGAAGAGCCGGTTATCGGAGAAGCCATTCTTAATGATAAATGTGAGGATGTCCATGTGATTAATGAGCTCAATGTTCCGGTTCTGGCCATGGGCATCAAGAATGCCGTGATCTGTGCATCTGCTCAGGGAATACTCGTATCTGACAAGGAGCAGTCAAGTTATATTAAACCATTTGTCGATAAGATTGATGACAGGATAATGTTTTCTGAAAAGAGTTGGGGGAGTTACAGGGTTATCGCTGTCGAAGAGGGCAGTATGACTGTTATGGTAACGCTTAACCCCGGGCACGGAATGCATTATCACTCGCATAAGTTAAGAGACGAGGTATGGACAATCATTTCGGGCAACGGCACAGCATTTATTGATGGTGTAGCATGTGAAGTTAAGCCCGGCCATGTTCTTACGATGAAAGCAGGTCAGAAACATAAAGTTGAAGCTACGACGGAACTTAAGATCGTCGAAGTACAGATCGGTGATGAGATAAGTGTTCATGATAAAATAAAGTGGGTGTAATTAAGAATGGAAAAAAACGCAAAAATATACGTCGCGGGACACCGTGGAATGGTTGGTTCCGCAATCGTGAGGGAACTTGAGAAACAAGGATATACGAATATAGTAACAAGGACTCACAAGGAACTTGATCTGTGCGATCAGAAGGCAGTAGAGAAGTTCTTTGAGGAGGAAAAGCCTGAGTATGTATTCCTTGCTGCGGCGAAGGTCGGAGGTATAGCGGCTAACAACGAGGCACTCGCCGACTTCATGTATGAAAACATGATCCTCGAGATGAACGTGATCCACTCAGCATGGCAGAACGGGTGCAAGAAACTGGAATTCCTCGGAAGTTCCTGTATCTACCCCAGGATGGCTCCACAGCCCATGAAGGAGTCATGCCTTCTCACGAGCGAGCTTGAGAAGACGAATGAAGCATATGCGCTTGCCAAGATATCGGGGCTTAAATATTGCGAGTTCTTAAACCGCCAGTACGGGACTGATTATATTAGTGTTATGCCGACTAATCTGTACGGTCCGAACGATAACTATCATCCCAGACACTCCCATGTTCTTCCTGCCCTTATCAGAAGGTTTCATGAGGCAAAAGAGCAGGGGCTTACGGAAGTTACATGCTGGGGTGACGGTTCACCTCTTCGTGAATTCATGTACGTTGATGACCTTGCAAATCTTTGTGTGTTCCTGATGAACAATTACAGCGGTAATGAAACGGTTAATGCCGGAACGGGCAAGGAAATCACTATCAAAGCACTTACCGAATTGGTTGCAAAAGTAATCGGATACACAGGCGAGATAAAGTGGGATACATCAATGCCGAACGGAACACCGAGAAAACTCCTGGATGTCTCCAAGGCGGCGGCCCTTGGCTGGACATATAAAACAGAGCTTGAAGATGGGATCAGGTTAAGCTATGAGGATTTCCTTAATAACCCGATGAGGGCAGAGAGGTAGGTTGTATGAAGGTTGTAATACTTGCCGGGGGATACGGCACAAGGATCAGTGAAGAGAGCCACTTACGTCCCAAGCCGATGATCGAGATCGGAGAAAAGCCTATTTTGTGGCATATCATGAAGGGTTACAGTGCAAGGGGATATAATGATTTTATTATCTGCTGCGGCTATAAACAGCACATGATCAAGGAATGGTTTGCGGACTATTATCTGTATAACAGTGATGTTACTTTTGATTTCACAAGGGAAAATCATATGACAGTTCATAACAATGAGTCCGAGCCTTGGAAGGTTACTCTTGTTGACACCGGAATTGACACAATGACCGGTGGACGAATAAAGCGTGTACAGAAGTATGTCGGAAATGAGGCATTTATGATGACATACGGTGATGCGGTTTCTGATATTGATCCTAATGAAGTTCTGGCATATCACAAAAAGCATGGAAAACTTGCGACTGTAACTGCGATCGCGGTCGACCAGAGATTTGGTGTTCTTGATATGGATGAGGAGGATCATATCACATCCTTCCGCGAGAAGGACAAATCTGATAATGCACGTGTCAGTGGAGGGTTCATGGTTCTTGAGCCACAGGTATTCGATTATATCGAAGGCGATAAGACAGTGTTCGAAAAGGGACCGATGATGCAGCTTGCCCGGGAAGGAAATCTTATGGGATACTGCTATGACGGATTCTGGCAGTGTATGGATACGAAGCGAGAGCATGACATGCTTGAAGAAATGTGGGATTCGGGCAAAGCACCTTGGAAATGCTGGTAATTGTTGCGAGATGTCTGCGAAGCAGACAGAGTTCTCGCTACACGACGAGCGCCATCCGACGGAGTCGGATTCTAATGCGCGAGTCTCCTTGGTAAAGTATGAACAGAATAATAATCACAGGCGCCACCGGAACGATCGGAATGGCGCTCATTAATAAATGCATAGAGTCAAAACTTGAAGTAATTGCGCTTGTTAATCCTAACAGCAGACGCCTTGCCAGAATTCCCGGTAATCCGCTTGTACGGGTTATAAAATGCGGACTTGATGATTTGGATTCAGCAAGCGTAAATAGTCTGGGAATTGAGGAAACAGAACCCGGGAACGGGATATTTGCGGATGCTTTCCTTCATCTTGCGTGGGGTGGCACATTCGGTGATTCTCGTAACAACAAGGAGTTACAGGACAAGAACATATCATATGCTCTTGATGCGGTAGGACTGGCTAAACGGCTTGGGTGTTCTGCTTTTGTGGGAGCCGGCTCACAGGCAGAGTATGGGAGAGTATCCGGTGTCCTTACGCCGGAGACTCCATGTAATCCCGAAAATGAATACGGCAGGGCAAAACTGCGCGCATCGGAAGAAACCCGCAGGTTGTGCCGGGAATTTGGTATCAGGCATATCTGGACAAGAATTCTGAGCATATACGGCCCTTATGACGGCGAAGGAACAATGATAATGTCAGTAATTAATAAACTGCTGGCAGGAGAGAAACCCCATCTTACGGCAGGAGAGCAGATGTGGGATTACTTGTACTGCTCTGATGCGGCAAAAGCGTTATTATTACTCGCCGAACACGGACATGACGGATGTTTTTACCCGATAGGCTCGGGAAATGCAAGGCCTCTGCGTGAATATATTGAGATAATAAGGGATGAGATTGATCCCAAGCTGCCCCTTGGTTTCGGAGAAGTGCCGTATTCCGACAAACAGGTCATGCATCTGTGTGCAGATATTTCGAAACTTCGTGCGGATACGGGTTTTGCCCCGGAAGTTGAATTCCGCAAGGGTATACAGAGTACGATAAAGTACTGCAACGGACTATAAAAAGTGTGCGAAAATAGAGGGAAAGAGACGAGATATGTACGAGAACATGAGTGAAGAAGAAGCAAGACGCCGGATACTTGAATGTGTCGGCGAGTATTGCGATAAGTTTCATAACCGCAAGAAGGAATTTGAGCCGGGAGATCGGATAACATATGCTTCGCGCGTTTACGACAGGTCGGAAATGACTAACCTTGTGGATTCGGCACTTGAATTCTGGCTGACTGCCGGACGTTACACGGATCAATTTGAAAAATCATTTGCGAACTATCTGGGCGTGAGGTTCTGCTCGCTTGTCAATTCAGGTTCCAGTGCGAATCTTCTTGCGTTTATGACCCTTACTTCTCCGCTGCTTGGTGAGAAAAGAGTTCTTCCCGGGGACGAGGTAATAACCGTAGCAGCAGGCTTCCCGACAACGGTGGCACCGATCATCCAGTATGGTGCAATCCCGGTGTTCGTGGATGTTACGATTCCGGAATATAATATAGACGTTTCAAAACTCGAAGATGCACTTTCTGATAAGACACGCGCCGTTATGGTTGCCCATACCCTTGGTAATCCCTTTGATCTGAGAGCGGTTAAGGCATTTTGCGAGAAGCATGGTCTGTGGCTTATAGAGGATAACTGTGATGCTCTCGGAAGCCGGTATGAAATGGAAGACGGATGGCACTATACGGGAACTGTGGGAGATATTGGAACTTCAAGCTTCTATCCTCCGCATCATATGACTATGGGTGAGGGAGGCGCTGTATATACCGATAATCCAATTCTTAACAAGATAGCGAGAAGTCTTCGCGACTGGGGAAGAGACTGCGTTTGCCCTTCCGGTAAGGATAATCTGTGCGGACATCGTTTTGACGGGCAGTATGGCGAGCTTCCGTTCGGATACGATCATAAATATGTGTACTCTCATTTTGGGTATAACTTAAAAGCAACAGATATGCAGGCAGCGGTCGGGTGTGCTCAGCTGGAGAAATTCCCGGGATTTGTGGAGAAGAGAAAGAAGAATTTCAAGCATCTGTACGACGGACTCAAAGACAAGGCTTCGGCAAAAGGCTATGATATTGAGGATAAACTTATACTTCCGAAAGCAAGTGAACACTCAGATCCGAGCTGGTTCGGGTTCATGATGACATGTCGCGAAGGGGTCAGCCGCAAAGAAGTCGTTGAGAAAATTGAGAATGCAGGTATCCAGACAAGAGCATTGTTTGCCGGAAATCTTACCAAGCACCCTTGCTTTGACGAGATGAGAGAACTCGGTAAAGGATTTAGAATTGTAGGAGATCTTCATAACACCGACAAGATAATGGAACGCTCGTTCTGGGTAGGTGTTTATCCCGGAATGACAGATGAGATGCTTGACTATATGTCTACAACTATCGTGGACTCGCTTCCTGTTGCAAGTGATTAATTACCATAAATTAAGGTGTCCGACAAATTGTTTCCGAGAAAATTCATTTGTCGGACACAGTATTAGCGTAGAACATGAGAATAGAACTTGAGAATAACAAAGCAATACAGAATGAGGAAACGGCATCAGATGGATTGGCAGGGCTTATCAGGGATCAGTCCGAAAAGCAGGATGAGAAGTTTTCGGAGCTTTCCGGCACGAAGAAGGCCGAATACATCTGGGATTACTACAAGTGGTGGATCATAGGGGCGGTTATTGCCATTATTGCTGTTTGTGTATTTATAAGGGATTACCGCGAGAATTCCAAACCGACTTATTTGTATGCCGAAATGCTCAACACTTATTTCGGGTACGACAAGTCCAATACACTTTATGATGACTTTGTTAAGGCAGAAGGTATTGATCTTACGAAAGAGCATCTTACTATAGGCATGGATACAACGCTGTCCGTGGAGAACTATGATACGACGATGCTGGCATACCAGCAAAGACTTATTGCAAACTATTCCGCGGGAGAGCTTGATGTAGTCATTGGTCCTAAAGAGATAATGGAAGGACCGGCCAATTGCGACAACTATGCGGATTTTAGTGTGATAATCCCGGAGGATCTCAAGGAAGATCTTGAGGATCGGGGTTATGAATTCTATTACTTTGATCCCTCAAAGGATGAAATAGAAGATTACGAAGGTGAAGATGTCACACCTTACTGGGCAGGCATTTATCTTGATGATTGTGCATATCTTAACAACATGGGGGAAAATGGAGCTTATCCGGTGGCCGATACGGAAGGTGACAGGGTAGTCTTTACGATAGCCGCTAATTCAAAGAGAGTTGATCATGCGATAGAGTTCCTGAAATTCCTTATAGAATAAGATTTAAGCTTATATTGTATGCGACAGGGCGTGGGCACATCTCGCGCCTTTTTTTTCTGCACTTCTGTTATCCGAAAGGTAAAAATCATCCGCTGCAGCCTTTGCAACTTCATTGGTTGTTTCTTCGGCAAGCATTTGGCCCGGATGAAACAGTATTTCCAGACTTCTTCCGTCTTGTCTGGCAGTTGATGTGACAAGCGGGTACAGTGTTTTGATTCTTTCGGCATCCATCCTGCCACTCATCATCAGACCCCACAGATACATTTTGCCAGCCCCGTTTTTCTCGGCCCATCTATCCGGTCTTGCGGAATAAAAACTGAGGATTCGATTTTTTATCGGATTGGCGAAACCATAGCCGGGTATCAGCGACAGTTTTTTAAGAAAAGGTGTCAGAGGCTCCCTGGAGTTTCGGATGTATTCGGGCTCAAGATGATCCGCTTCAAGGCACTCGCAAAGCGCATCCCATACAACCGGGATCATATGTGTGTGCTGATGGCTGTCTATTCTTATGCGCGTCTGGATACATGGAATATCGGCTGATACGGCAATCCTTATGCATTCGTCTATCAAAGGCTGAACACGCTTTATCTGCGCCGATATTTCCGATCTTAATTGATTTTTAACCGTATTTCTGTGCATGGGATCGTATGAAGCCAGAAACAGGCTCTTCCAGGTTGATTGTATGAGTGGAGTCTCGTATGTATTGTCGGAGCCGGATAACCGGAGCCCTTCCACCAGATTTAAGTGGACGGACATTTTGGGAAGAAACGGAAGATCAGGGATTTGGCACTTTAACATATCCATGCATTCATCAAAGCATGTCATATTCGGGATGATGCTGATGCTGTCAAGTATACCGTCATGCATGAGCTCCAGTATTTCGCGGGAAGTGTTGGGACTGAGTGCATAATCGTCCGCATGAATATCAATTACAGGGGAAGTATTATTAGTCATTTGTTATATATTAGTCTATATCATGCCATATTACGGAGTCAATTATGTACAGGGGGCGGTGCTTGGCTTCCATGTAAACCTTGGCAATATATTCACCGATAACACCAAGGGACAGAAGTATGGCTCCGCCTACTATAAGCATAACAGTAAGAAGGGTCGTATATCCGGGAACATTTTTGCCGTATATCCAATCAACTATAGTAATTATCAGCATTACAAGTCCACCGAGAACGACTATAATTCCTGCGCCACTTATAAGATGGAGAGGTGTGGTGCTAAATGAAGTGATTCCGTTCATAGCAAGATTGAGCATCTTTTTGAGAGTATATTTGCTTGATCCGGCTTCCCGCTCTTTGACATCAAAGTAAACAATATCGGACTTAAATCCCATTGTCGGGATGAGTCCGCGCAGAAACAGATTTACTTCGGAGTATTGAGACAACGCATTAAGGGCTTTTGCAGATATAAGGCGGTAATCCGCATGGTTAGGTATAACTTTGCTCCCCATGGATCTCATCAGTTTATAATACATGGACGCGGTCAGTTTCTTCATGAACCCGTCTGAGTCTCTGTCGTTTCGAACACCATACACTATCTCACAGCCTTCGTTATATTTAGCGATAAAATCATCCAGTGCCTCAATGTCCTGCTGAAGGTCCGCATCAATAGTAACTACAATATCCGCAGTGTCCCTGGCTGTCATCATTCCGGCGAGAATGGCATTCTGGTGTCCGCTGTTTCCTGCAAGCTTGATAACGGAAAAAATCGGATTCTGCTCCGATAGTTTGTGAAGAATATGGAATGTGTTATCACGGCTTCCGTCATCGACAAAAAGAATACGGCTTTTATGTGATATAACGTCATCATTCTCAAGGCGTCCAAGCTTATCGGCAAGTACGCCGGAAGTTTTTTCAATTATTTCTTCTTCGTTGTAGCACGGAACTACGAGAACGAGAATAGGAGTTTGTCTGTTGTTCATTGTTATCATTCCGGTCGGTTTTTGCATATTATACCACGGTCTTCATCAAAATAGTAAAGACTTCCGTTTTCCGGAGCGGTATTATCTTCGATCGCGGAAGTGTACGCACTCGCAAGGGTGTCATCCCGGGTTAGTCTGTCTGCAAAATATACATAATAAGCGTTCTCATCAAGGCATTTATCAAGAAGTTCTCCGGAGCAGTCATTTCCGTCGTTTATAACGAATTCAGCCGGAACAAGGGGTATAAGCTCGTATGTCAGCCCGCGGGAGTACAGTGAATTACTTTCGCAGTTAACTATAACTACCTTTCGTGCCTCTATTTCATGGGGCGAAACATTATCGGCCTCAAGCCTTGCCTCATCCATGATTGCTCTTGCTTCGCCATGGGTTTTTAAATAATTTGAAGGGATGAGGTTATTATAAGCGAACATCCATGGAAAAGTAATGAGAGTTATTGCAAGCACAACCAGGGCTTTTGGACGTATATTGGTCCGGCAGAACATGAATAAACGGTAAACAGCTATATACAAAAGTGCCAGTGAGTATGTGCCAAAATATCTGTCTATGCTGGACAGGCTGTCTGCTTCCCACTGCTCGAATACATACAGATATGTGTACAGTAATACTGCAAGATACCCTATCATTCCAAGAAAAACAACCAGAAGACCGGCTTTTTGGACGCTGTCATCCTTTGTCTGTTCCCTAAAAGACATAATTATGATCACAATCGAAACAATGACTGCCGCAAAAAGGGTCAGACTGTTTCTTTGAAGATTCAGATGACAGGTAAATATCGCATTAAAATATTGTTTGATTGTGCCGAGACCGTATGAAGGGAGTGATAACCCTCCACTGCCGACACTTGAAGCAAGTTTGTCCGACAGGTATACGGTATTTCCTTTGATGTTGCAGAAGACCTTCCAGGAAAGCCAGCAACCGAGACTCGTAAGTGAAGAAACTGCAAGCGGAACAAACTGAAGAAGAGATCTGTTCTCTTTTCCTCTAACATACCTATACAGGTCTGTGACAAGCCATGTACCGAGCACTATAACGGAAAACAGAGGAGCTATCTGCTTGACAAGCGTCAGGCAGGCAAGCGAAGAGATAATCCCTGTATATGAGAGTATATCCTGCTTTTCATTATATATGACACCTATAAGCGAATAACCGAACAGTACTGCCATGAATGTATCCATGGACAGACTTTCCATCAGTTCATACATAAAAAGATAAGGCAGTGCAAAGATTATGATTGATAAAATCAGTTTGTTCAGGAAGGTCTCGACGGTCGAAACAAGTTTGAAGATCGGAAGCATACATGTATAGATGAGAAACATCTTGTATTGGAACATCATGGGTTCGGAAAATGTCTTCGCCCCCTGAAATCCCCAGTAGAAAAACAGCTGCATGAGAGGTGGATAACTTCTGTAAAAAGTAGCACTGTGACTTCCGGACGGCATCGTTCCATAGTAGAACATGTCTTTGGGAAAAGTGGCATTATAGTGAAAATCATCCCATACTGTAACAAAATGATTGCTGTATGCGGTGAAAGATAGAATGATTACAACAAGATATGCGATAAAACCCGGGGTAAAAACGTTGTCTTTAAAAAATGTCACACGGGGAAGTACTCTTCTTTTCTTAATGAAATAGATGATCATTAAAATGCCGAACAAGATAGCGGTTGCCTGATATGAGTGGTGGGATTTTCCCAAAATGGCGATGCTGTATAATACAATAAGCATCATAAAAAGCACAGGCGGCAACAAATCTTCCACCTTTTTGTCAAACAGGTCGGCAATTATTACAGAGGCAAATATGATTATTATTATATTTAAAATGATCATAGTCAAAATATAACCAAAATTTATGATATAATCAACACATAAAACATTTCGGTGGATTTTCCTATTGATAAACTTTGAAACGGATATTAATATTATCTGATAGACTGGACTGTTTTTCCGGAGGATAAAAATGAACGATACTTATGTAGAGGTAATGGTGGCAAGAAAGAAAAATCCGCTTGTCGGGGTCGGACGGATTGCCTGTTATGTGCTTTCGGTTTTATTCTTTCTTCTCGGGATTGTAAGTAGCGGTTTTCTTATAGTAATAGCCGCAGCGCTTGCCGCTGTGGCATATTTTGTATTTCCGAGACTTGATATCGAATATGAGTATCTGTATATTGACCGTGAGATTTCGATAGACAAAATTATGTCAAAGGAAAAACGTAAAAACGTGTATACCGTTGATCTTAACAAGATGGAATGCATTGCACCGGTTAACTCGCATGAATTGGATTCTTACAAAGCAAGGAACCTTAAGGTGTATGATTTTACATCCCTCGAGGAGGATAGAAAAGTATTTTCAATAGTTTACGAAACAGGCAGGGAAGGCACGGTGCTTGTTAATTTTGAGCCGAATGAAGAAATGCTCCGCGCGATAAAGAATGTATTTCCGCGCAAAGTAATAGAATACTAATCAAGAGACACATTAGATATATGACAAAGGAGGAAAGAGATGGGACAGATTATTTCGGAAGGCATAACATTTGATGACGTACTCCTGATTCCGGGATACTCAAATGTAATCGGCAATGATGTGGATGTCACAACTTATCTGACACGAGACATTAAACTTAACATCCCGATGATGAGTGCTGGAATGGATACGGTTACCGAGCACAGGATGGCGATTGCGATGGCTCGTCAGGGCGGTATTGGTATCATTCACAAGAACATGACTATAGAAGAGCAGTCGGATGAGGTTGATAAGGTTAAGCGTTCCGAAAACGGGGTCATAACAGATCCCTTCTCGTTATCCCCCGAACATACACTACAGGATGCGGACGATCTGATGGCAAAATACCGTATATCCGGTGTCCCGATCACGGAAGGGACAAGGCTTGTCGGTATCATTACGAACCGTGATCTTAAATTCGAAACGGATTATTCCCAGAAAATAAGGGACTGCATGACAACAGAGAATCTTGTTACGGCAAAAGAGGGAATAACGCTTGAAGAGGCCAAGAAGATTCTCGCAAAAGCTCGGAAAGAAAAACTTCCTATCGTAGACGATAATTTCAACCTTAAGGGCCTTATCACAATTAAGGATCTTGAGAAACAGATCAAATATCCCAATTCCGCCAAGGACTCACAGGGAAGATTGTTATGTGGTGCAGGTGTCGGTATTACGGCAAATGTGCTTGAGAGGGTTGAGGCTCTTGTTAAAGCAAAGGTCGACGTAGTAGTTCTTGACAGTGCACACGGACATTCTGAGAATGTTCTTCGTTGTGCGAGGATGATAAAAGATGCATACCCTGATCTTCCGCTTATTGGTGGAAATGTTGCAACCGGAGAGGGTACAAAAGCCCTTATTGACGCAGGATGTGATGCGGTTAAGGTTGGTATCGGCCCCGGGTCTATCTGTACAACGAGAATAGTTGCCGGCATCGGCGTACCACAGATTTCAGCTATAATGAACTGCTATGATGTGGCAAAAGAGCGCGATATTCCGATCATCGCCGACGGTGGCATCAAGTACTCCGGTGACATGACCAAGGCACTGGCGGCAGGAGCAAATGTATGTATGATGGGATCGATTTTTGCGGGATGCGATGAGAGCCCCGGAACATTTGAACTCTATCAGGGAAGAAAATACAAGGTTTACCGTGGCATGGGTTCTATATCCGCGATGGAAAGCGGAAGTAAGGACAGATATTTCCAGACAAATGCGAAGAAACTTGTACCTGAAGGCGTTGAGGGACGAGTTGCCTACAAAGGAACCGTAGAAGATACGGTGTTCCAGCTTATCGGAGGTATCCGTTCGGGTATGGGTTACTGCGGAACACCTACAATAGAGGATCTCAAGAAGAACGGCAAGTTTGTGAAAATATCGGCTGCAGCACTTCGCGAGAGCCATCCTCACGATATACACATTACGAAAGAAGCTCCGAACTATTCGGTTGATGAATGATCATGGGTAAATATATATTAAATGACTATAAAAGGGCGATGGGCTCGAAGTGGACAAGGATCTATCTGTTTGCCGGTCTTGCACTTATATTGCTTGCAAATATCGCAGTCATATGTTTCAGATTCATATACGGATCTAATGAGGGTACATTTGCGTATAATGTTTTTGAATATGCATCGTGGTGCTTTCTCATTCCATATTACAGTTGCATAGTAATCGGGGATATTGCCGTAGGGAGAAATGCAGATGGGTCTGCTAAGCAGCAAAAAGATGTTGCCACAGAACTTAAACCGTGGCAGTACTACGTTTCCAAGCTGATCATAGCGATAATGCTTGCGGTATGCTTTTTTGCTGCAGCATTTATAGCTTTATATGTGATTACGGCGCTTTTTCATGTAAATGAAGGTGTCATCCCGTGGATGGTTATCAGGCTCTTTATGAATAAGGCAGCCGTTGCTCTTCCCCTCTGGTTTGCCGGTATATGTTTTGCAATAATGTTTCTGCTTTTGTTTGAGAAGAGGATATTATCATATGGTTACTTTGCGATCATCGTATTTGTAATTCCACAGTGCATCAGGATACTTTCGTTGGATTCATTTAAATTCGAATTCTTCAGGGCTGTCAGAAGATATACGATTACGCAGAGTTTCGGATTGGTTCCGTATCCGTCATATCCTGACAGAAGTGTTCCGCTTATTGTGACGATAGGGATAGTATATGGTATTATTGCTACCGCAATAGGATTGACGGTTTATAATAAAAAGGCTAAAATTTAGTGTATGAATTTTGATGATAGAATCAGGGAAAGCAATCTTTCCGGTAAGTTTATGATAGATACCGCGCGGCTTCAGGAGCTGCAGGATGTATATGCGCAGGTTGCGAACCTGTTTATTTTTTGTGTTGATGAAACAGGTAAACGTGTCACGGAGATGTCAGGAAATCCTGATGAGATAGGCCGCGTAGTTAAGCTTCTTGATGAGATGCAGATAAGGGCTGCTATTAATCGTGTACTGTTTAATACCGTTGAAGAGCAGGTCATAGAGAATACCGGGTATCGCAATATGAAGATTGCGACGGTGGGCGTAAGGATTGGCGGGGTACCGGCATTTGCCTGGTTTGTATGCGGCATCGGTCCCGATGAGGGCGGCGAGAATGATATCAACAATTTCGAAAGTACAATTCCCCTTTACAAGTTTAATGCATCCATAGATTTGATACGTGAAGTGTCAAACCGAATCTACGGAGAAAAATATACAACGGCAAACGCGGTTGCAGATGCAAAGCGCGCGATCTCAACAACGGAAGAGATGCAGAACGCTCTCAAGCGTTCGGAAGCCATGACCGGAGTGGTATCACAACTCGGATCTGATGATGCATTTGAGATTATAGCAAACAGAGTACTTGATTATACAGGTCAGTATGCCGAGATTTCGCATGCATATGTGCTCCGGCCCAATAGGGACGGTAACGGTATTGATATAATCGGAAGTTACGTAGCTGCGGGTGAATCACCGCTTGATCCTGTAATAGACATAATGTCCCAGTCTTTCCTTGCACAAATCGGTGACCAGACCAGAATTATTTCATATCGGACGAGAATAGACGAGAAGAACCGTGACTGGCTTGATTCTATCGGAGTATCCGCCGCTGTTGCGATACCTATTGCAATAAACGGCAAGACTGCTATGTATGCCTTCTATGTAGATAACAAGATTAACAGGGAGTGGGGCATAGATGAGGTCAAGTTTTTCGGGGATGCCACCAAAGTCATTCAGTCAAGCGCAACAAACCGTATTCAGCGTAATTCCATCACAAGTTCATACAAGTCTCTTGAGACAATACTTGATAACGTAGGATCGGCTATATATGTACGTGATGTAAACAGCTCAAATATCGTATACGTTAACAGGATGTGCAAGAATACATTCGAGAACGAGATTAAAAGCGGTGCTATTGTCGGGCTGTTTGAGGAATCCAGCAGATATAATACCGCATCAAGTTACCGCGAGGTCAACTACAAAGAGCGTAATCGCTGGTACGATGTTACTTCAACAAATATGATGTGGGTAGACGGACGCAAGGTTGTTCTCTACGCAATCATAGATGTTACCGAGAAGAAACAGTACCAGAAGAAGATAGAGCAGCAGGCTAACAATGATTTCCTTACAGGCCTATATAACAGAATGTGCTGCGAAAGAGATCTGCTTCGGATTATCGATGAGGCTAAGGAATGCGGTGGTAAAGGTGCCGTTATATACCTTGACCTCGATGATTTTAAACATATCAATGACGGATTGGGCCATCAGTATGGTGATGTGCTGCTTAAGGCGATTTCAAGCAGTCTGACACGAATAAACGGTGTTGAGAATACATGTTACCGTATGGGTGGTGACGAGTTTGTCATTCTGGTTCCGCATACAAGTTACGACAGATTTGAACAGATAATAGAAAGCATAAGGGTTGTGTTTAACAAGCCATGGTTCTTAAAGGGTGCCGATTACTACTGTACTTCGAGTATCGGTGTTGTTACATTCCCCGATGAGGGCGAGACTGTTCAGGATCTTATCCGTAAAGCTGATATTGCGATGTATACCGCCAAGAAATCCGGCAAGAATAAGCTGGCCCATTATACCGACTCTTCCGATGAAGAGGCATACAAGCGCCTTGACATGGAAAAAAGTATGCGGGCAGCAACCGCAACGGACTATGATCAGTTTGAGGTATATTACCAGCCGATCGTTGATATTACAAAGCCCGGAAATCCCTGTACGGGAGCCGAAGCTCTTATCAGATGGAATTCGGCTGAGCTTGGGTTTATCTCACCTGCGGACTTTATCCCGCTTGCCGAATACTTAGGACTCATCAATCCCATCGGTCATCATGTGTTACAGAAAGCCTGCGAGGCGGTTAAATACTGGAATGAGAACGGGCATCCGTACTATAAGGTTAATGTTAATCTTTCGGTTGTCCAGCTTATGCAGAATGACATAGTTGATACAATTTCGAAAACCGTGGAGGAAGTCGGAGTCAACCCGAGAAACCTGACGCTCGAAGTTACCGAGTCACTTGCAATCAACGATATGGAGCGCATGAAGAAGATTCTCGGCAGTATCAAGAAACTGGGAATCCGCATTGCACTTGATGATTTTGGAACAGGATACTCATCACTTAATCACATTCGTGAGATTCCGCTTGATGTCATAAAGGTTGACCAGTCATTTGTCAAGGATCTTGCTACAGACCAGTATGCACAGTCATTTGTGAAGATGATCGGTGAGCTTGCTGAAGCGCTGGGCGTTCGTGTATGTGTCGAAGGTATTGAGACAGTGGATCAGTTCAAGGCCCTTGAGAACATGAATGTCAGAATGGTGCAGGGATTCTATTTCGACAAACCAATGCCGAGAGAAGCCTTTGAAGAGAAATATTTATTACCTTAATTAATATAGACAGAAGGGAGTATACCATGCAAAAGATCAACTTGTACAAGGAACTGAATGCGAATTCATACCCCGGAAGAGGTATCGTGATAGGCCGTTCTGCTGACGGTAAGTATGCAGTAACGGCGTATTTTATTATGGGAAGAAGTTCCAATTCACGAAACCGCATATTTGTGGAAGATGGGGATGGAATAAGGACACAGGCTTATGACGAAAGCAGATTAGAGGACCCATCGCTTATCATATATGCACCTGTAAGGGTTTTGGAAAATACAACGATAGTGACGAATGGTGATCAGACCGATACGATCTATGACGGACTGAAGCAGGGAAAATCATTCGAGGAATCTCTCAGATCCCGTGAGTTTGAGCCGGATGCGCCCAATTACACACCGCGAATTTCCGGAGTTATGGAGATAGAAAAAGGGAAATATACATATGCACTCTCCATATTAAAGAGTGATAACGGAAATCCGGAGCAATGTTTAAGATACACGTTTTCGTATGATAATCCGCTTGCCGGAGAAGGGCATTTCATTCATACATACATGAAGGACGGCAATCCACTTCCGTCATTTGAGGGAGAACCCAAATTTGTTGCGATAGATGGTGATATTGATACATTTGCCGGTAAGGTTTGGGAGAGCCTTAACCTTGACAACAAAGTGTCGCTGTTTGTTCGCTACATTGACATTGCTACTGGTGAAACAAAAACAAGAATCTTAAATAAGAACACATAAAAGGAGTATCCATATGAAAGAATTGGAATTAAAATATGGCTGCAACCCCAACCAGAAGCCTTCAAAAATATACAGAGCCGATGGAGGAGACCTTCCGATAACAGTACTGAACGGACGTCCCGGATACATTAATCTCCTGGATGCTTTCAACGGTTGGCAGCTTGTCAGGGAACTCAAGGCAGCAACGGGATATCCTGCTGCAACATCTTTTAAGCATGTCAGCCCTGCCGGAGCAGCGATAGGCAAACCCCTTTCCGACACATTGAAGAAGATATATTTTGTTGATGATCTGGGAGAACTGTCTCCTCTTGCATGTGCATACGCAAGAGCGAGGGGCGCGGACAGAATGTCTTCATTTGGTGATTTTGTGGCATTATCGGATGTATGCGATGTTTCTACCGCTAAGATTTTAAGAAGAGAAGTGTCAGACGGGATTATCGCTCCCGGATACGAGCCGGAAGCCCTTGAGATACTCTCCGCCAAGAAGAAGGGCAATTATGCAGTGATTCAGATAGATCCCGAATACAGACCTGCCCCTATTGAGCATAAGGAAGTGTTCGGAGTAACTTTCGAGCAGGGAAGAAATGAAATTGATATTAATGATTCACTTCTTGAAAATATCGTTACGAAGAACAGAAATCTGCCGGAAGAGGCAAAACATGATCTGTTGATATCGCTCATCACTCTTAAGTATACCCAGTCCAATTCAGTATGCTATGTCAAGGACGGACAGGCTATCGGTATAGGTGCCGGACAGCAGTCCAGAGTTCACTGCGCACGTCTTGCGGGACAAAAGGCGGACAATTGGCTTCTTCGTCAGAGCCCGAAGGTAATGGAACTTCAATTTGCCGAAGGGATCGGCCGCGCCGACAGGGATAATGCAATCGATAACTATATAGGCGATACGTATATGGATGTTATCGGAGATAATGTATGGCAGAAGAATTTTGCCGTGCGGCCGGAAATATATACAGCGGAAGAAAAGAGAAAGTGGCTTGATCAGATGAGAGGAGTATCACTTGGATCTGATGCATTTTTCCCGTTCCGCGACAGTATAGATCGGGGAGCAAAAAGCGGTGTGTCCTATATTGTTCAGCCGGGTGGCTCCTTAAGGGATGATCTTGTTATCGAAGCATGTGATGAATACGGCATGGTAATGGTATGTAACGGAGTAAGGCTGTTCCACCACTGATTGGGTATTATAGGATAATAATTATGCAGGATAGAAAGTGCATTTTATCGGGAATAGATCTAATAAGGTTTATAGGTTCGTTGGGGGTGATTTTTTCACATTCTTTCATGGAGTATGAAAATTTTTTTGATAATTATATCGTTCGAATTTTGGTACGCTGGATAGTCCCGTTCTTTTTTTTGATAGCGGGTTACTTTCTGAAAGAAGATATCAAATCTTTTGTGAGATATTTGTTTCATATCTTTGTGCAGTATCTGTTTTGGACGATGCTGTATGCCGTAGTACTTGGCTATGATATTTGGAGCCCATGGAGATTTGCGAGTGCGTTAAGGAGTGGTGTGGTTTTTCACTTATGGTATTATCCAACGTTGTTGATATGTGTTTCTTTTGTATGGATATTGGAAAAGATAATTAAAGATTCAAAATGGATACTTATTATTTGTTTTATTCTCTTTTTGATGGCTGTAGTGGGACATACATTGATAAATGTTCCGGCATTTGATTTTTTCAATAATGGACCGATAATGCGAATTCACCATCGGGTCATAGGTGAGACTACAACCCGTGATGGAGTATTCTGGGGGTCTTTGTACATTGCAATTGGAACGATAATTCGAAGGAATAAAGAATCTCAATATCTGGTTATCAACAATTACAGAAAATTTTGGACTGTTTTTTGCATTCTTTTTATAATTACATCACTTGAGGAGTGGACAGTTGTATATTTTAATACAGGAGAGAAGGATATTTTGTTTGGCACAATACCGGTTTCTATAATGCTGTTTGTTTTTGGATTAAACATTACAATGCGCAAAGAATATGGAGAGATCCTTCGAGTAACCGGAAATGCAATCTATTTGATTCATTATTTCTTTTTGTATTATTTTATGAAGAAACAATTCTTGTCATGGAAGCTTTTTCTACTTACGCTGGTAACTACAGTATCGGTTGCCTTTTTTTTAGCAATATTATCAAAAAAAAGCCGTGCTATTGGTTTTGTAGTTTAATAATTTGTATTTAGATCAATTACATGAAGTGTTAGTTTTTATGAAAAGTTATAAACGGATGACAAGCAGGCAGGCAGGGACAGTTGCGGGAATCATAACGGTAATTCTTGCGGCTTGTGCCTTGCTATTGGCTCTGATTCCGACAAAGCACGAGTCTGTATATCTATGTGAGATATGTCCTCACAATTCCACCGTCAAGCATGATGATGTCGGATTCTATAGCGATTATATTATCATTGCAAATGACTCCGGCGATGATTTAAACATTGCCGGATATGCGTTGTCCGATGATAAGAATAACCTTCAGAAATATATACTGCCGGATGTTGTTATCCCCGCCGGAGAGACTCTTACCGTATGGGCAGCAGTTCCAAACGGTATCAGCATGCCATATGTTGATGAATATACGCTTTATACGGGTTTTAAACTTGGGGATAATGAAACGCTGTATTTTACAGCTCCATCCGGCGAGACCATTGATGCGGTAAAGATCCCAAGGTTGGAGGCAGATATGGCTTTTGTCAGAGAGAGTGGCTCATCACAGTGGAGAAAAGGCGTTCCGGCGGAAAAAACGAGTGATGAGGTAGTAGTTTCGGACAGCGTTGAACCTCCGCGTTTTTCAGCGCCAAGTGGATTCTATGATGAACTAACATTATCAATAGAGGCGGATGATTGCGATATTTTTTATACTGTTGACGGCAGCAACCCTTACTATAATATAATGCCATATACGCATCCTCTATACATTACAGACAGGAGCGAAATGGATAATTATCTGTCATCTTTGGGTCCAATCTCCCTTTTTGATGTATACATGCCTACAGAGAAGGTAGATAAGGCCACTGTGGTAAGAGCTATAGCAAGAAGTGCGGATGGAGCGCTCTCTGCTGAATCTGTGGCAACTTATTTCGTTGGAAAGGGACTTCATGAAAAGTACGCCGGACGCCCTATCCTCTCTATGGTAGTTAATCCCGAGGATCTGTTTTCCGGAGAAAAAGGTATATATGTAACGGGAAATCTGTGGGAACAGAATTGTGATAAGGTGGATACGGAATCAGAGTCTTTTGACCATTTCCTCGCTCTTACAAACTATAACATGAGGGGTGAAGGCTGGCGTCGTCCGGCTTCGGTTACTCTTTTTGACGGGGCGGGACTGCCAGTGTATACAGATAATGTTAAGATCGGAATACGCGGCAACTATACACGATACGTCAATCAAAAATCATTCAGCCTTTTTCCAGAGAATGACGGAGAGATAGTGTTTGAAGGACTCTTCCCAAATAGTGGAAGCTCTTTGATGGTACGAACCGGAGGACCTGAGGATATGTTCGAGACGGGATTTCGAGATGAGATTAACAATCGTATTGCGGAAAACATGGATCTTTGCACTGAAAAATCAATCCCATGTCAGCTTTTTTTAAACGGAGAGTATTGGGGAAGCTATAATCTCCAGGAGAGACTTGACGAGACGTACATAGCGGGACGTTATAAAATAGATGTGACTAATGTTAACCTTATAAAGAACGGAGAGGCCGTATCGGGAAAAAACAGTGACTATCAGACCTACCGGGAGATGCGAAACTATGTGGAATCCCATGATTTTACCGATGAGAGCGTTTATCGACAGTTCTGTAGGATGTGGGATATAGATAATCTGATTGACTACTATTGCGCTGAGATATTTTTTGCAAATGATGATGCGTATGATAATAATGTTGCACTTTGGCGGTCGAGGGATACCGGTATGGGACAGCATGAGGACGGCAGATGGCGTTTTATATTATTCGATACAGATTGTTCGGATGCGTATGCAGAGGATAGTATTGCATCGGTTGACAGTTTTGTTGATGGTCATTGCAGAGGGTATAATCCGGATGTTGAGTTCTACTTTTCAAGATTGTCTCAAAATCCGGAATTTAGGGATAGATTCAAAAACAGATTTGAAGAACTCTTACGGGGTGACTTTTCGTATGAGCGGATAGCTCCGATGTTGGATGAGATGGAGAGTATTTATCGAGAGCCGATGGTGCTGTCTGTACGGAGGTTTTCAGACCCTGCCTATACAGCAGAACAGTATGAGGAAAGAGTTGAGGTTGTAAGGGATTTCTTCAAGCAAAGAGGAGAATATATTTGGGATTATCTGACGCTTCACATGGCCGAGTAATTACAATGCGCCATGAGGAAAAGTACATATGCTCTGACAGACAGCTTGCCCTTATAGAGCAAAGGCTCAAGACGGTAATGTCTTATGACCGAAATCAGACGGGAGATTCATACTCGATAAGAAGTCTGTATTTTGATACAGGGTCCGACAGGTTTTATTACGAAGGGCTAAGCGGAGTGGATAGACGATGCAAATACCGTATCAGGTTTTACAATATGTGGGAAGATCTGATCAAACTCGAGAGGAAGGATTCTGAGAGAAACCTTAAAAAAAGTGCTCGTCCATGATTACTAAGGAGCAGACACTGGGATCGCTGGATGGTTACGATGCTTCAGAGTGGGAAGAACCGCTATGCTTTGAAGTTCATGCACTTATGATTCCGGTGATGCCACGGAATAATCATATTCTCGAGGTAAAGTACGATGGTGTAATACCGAGATTTATTCTATCGCTTCTGGACACGGGTTCGCTTGAGCGTACATCATATTCGAAATATGTGTATGCAAGGGATACAATGAGTGATAACGGGTGTTTTTTATGAAACTCAACAATAAGTGGTTCTTAAAGATAAGGAAAGGGACAGGATATGAATTTTAAGGACATAATCAAAAATTCGGTTTTGGAAAACTTCTCAAGTGATATAACACCGGAGAGGATAATGCTGGTACTTCTGATTGCATTTGCGCTTGGTTTGTATGTCTTCGTGATATACAGGATGGCAGTAAACAACGAGTTTTATTCCAAGGATTTTAATCGGACGCTTGTGCTGATGGCGGTTGTCACTGCCGGAATAGTTCTTGCAATACAGTCAAATCTTGTTATTTCCCTTGGTATGGTAGGTGCACTTTCCATCGTCAGATTTCGTACAGCTATCAAGAGTTCCATAGACCTGTTCTTTCTGTTCTGGGCGATAAGTATAGGGATTATATGCGGCGCAGGGTTGTACCTTTTGGCTCTGATGCTCAGTATCATTGTGACTGTTGGATTGTTTGTGACTAACCTTATGGCGAGACCAATTGGGTTGGGACTTCTTGTAATCAGTTGTGCAACGCTTGAAGATGCTGATGAAGCTGTTGAGGCAATAAGAACCTCTGTCAAGTTTTTAAGGCTAAAGAATAAAACTATGTCGGCAGAAAACGTTGAGGTAGTGCTCGAATATAAGGCTTCGGACGATGCCGGTCTCGAGAAAGCTCTTGCCTCCAATGAGAGAGTTAAACGTTTTTCGATTATGAACTATGATCGTGAGACACGGATATAAGCTTGTTCTTTATGGTTTTGGGAGATTTGAATAAGATGAACAGGAGACGCTTCTGTATGAATAAAAAAACTTGTATTTTTGTATTGATTTGTATGCTGATATTTATTCTGTTAAATCTGAATATATCAGGTAAGGGCTACATGATCATTGATAATCCCAGTGTGGAGAGTGAATCGGATGTTTATTATACCGGTAAGATTTCTCTTACAAAAGGGGACTATAAGTTTGTCATAAATTATTCGTCTGATCAAGATGCGTTAATTGAGGCATGTGTCGAGGGCGTTCCGATTGCGAAAGGTGATTTGGAAGTAAACCCGGAGTCGGGCTATTATGTAATGGAGCTGAATCTAAATGAATCGACAAGCGAATTCAATTTTAGAATAGAAGACTCCGGAGAACTGAATATATATAATTATGAAATCTTTAAATCAAAAGGACATATTGTTTATGATGATGTGTTTTATTCAATCTTGTTTCTCCTTTTTTCGATTTTCATATATGTGATTTTGCTCAAGTACTGGACAGGAGTGTACAGTGGAAAAAAGCTTATAGTTATCCTTTCGCTTATATCGATTACGGTTTTTGTCAGTTCGCCGATTTTTAATGAGTATATCATTAGCGGATTTGATCTCATGTTTCATCTGTCAAGGATAGAAGGAATAAAAGATGCTTTTCGAGATGGACAGATTATACCGACTATATATCCTAACTGTAATAATGGGTATGGGGTGCTGGGAACAATGTACCCAAGTTTGTTTTTAGTGCCATCTGCACTGCTACGATATTGTGGAGTATCTATGGTGGCATCGTATCATTTTCTTGTGTTTTTGATTAATGCCTTGACAGTAGCGGTGGCATGGATTTCAGTCAGATCCTTTACTAAATCCGATAAAACAGCGCTATTATCCGTTTTATTATGCGCTTGTAATCCATTAAGGCTTGTAAGTCTGTATCCAAGCGCTTCTATTGGAGAAGCCCTGGGAATGACTTTTATGCCGTTGCTTTTTTCGGGATTATACGAGGTTATTTACGGGGACAAAAGAAAGTGGTACTATATCACAATTGCTTTTAGCGCCATGATAATGTCGCATATACTCAGCTGTGTTATAGTTTCCCTTGCTTCGGTGGTTGTAGCGTTATTATCGGTTAAAGAAATATTTAACAAAAATGAAAAAAGATACATACAGTTGGTAATATCGGTTTTAGTGTTTATTGTATTAAATTCATGGTATATAATTCGGTTTATTACATTTTACAGATATTCACTAAATACAGAATCCATATTAAGTAACTATTATTATAAAGAAACAATTATCCCGACTAAACTATTTATGATGAGCACTTATAATATGCCGGCTCCTCAGGTGGAGGAAGGGATACTCGACGGATGTTTGCAAGGTCCGGGAGTAGCCGGATTAATATGCTTATTCGTGATGCTGCTGGATGTTATTATCCGGGATGACGTCAACAATAATAGAAAAAAATGGGTTTCAATATGTCTTGCACTTATTTTCGGCGCAATCTTTATAAGTACTTCATTGTTTCCATGGTATAAAGCTTCACAATTCAGCTTAATCAACAGTTTTATGGGCACTGTTCAGTTTCCGCATAGATTTTATGACGAACTTTCACCATTGATATTCCTTTTAGGACCTTCTTCAATAGAGGCGCTTATTAATAGAAGACAGATTTCTGATTTTGTCGATAAAGCCGGTGTACCAATATTATGTGCTATAGGAGCTTTATCCATTATCCTGTGCACCACAGTAATGGACACTTATAATGTTCAGCCTCCGTACTATACAGTTTATTCCGGTGGATATGCTTCATACCCTCTTACGGAGTATTTGCCGAAGGATACGGATACGACAGTATTTAAAGAAACTGAACCGCATAATTTTGGATCAGAAACATTGAATTTTCAGAAGGATGGAACCAAGGCCATAATAGAATGTAAATCATATGATGAGGGGGCTTATGTATTGATTCCACTGCTGTATTACCCGGGATATTCAGCAGTTGATGAAAATGGGCAAGAGTTAAGTATCGGAAGGTGTCCTGATGGAAGAGTACAGGTATTCCTGCCCGTTAAAGAGGAAACACAAAAGATTCTCATACGATACCACTGAAAAGGCGATTGTGAAAAACCTGCTTGATTATAGGCTAGATTACAGGCTAAAAGTTTGTCCTTGACAAGCGTTTAATCTTTTTATATAATTTCAACTGTTCTGTTTATCGCACATGTATTGCGATTATTGTACAAGAAGGGATCTTAGCTCAGCTGGGAGA
>DGUG01000048.1 GCA_002394535.1 Lachnospiraceae bacterium UBA4316 | reverse complement strand
TCGAAAAGGATTACATGGATACCTGCATCCTGTGCATCCTTAAGAACTGAATCCCAACCTGCTGTATCAGCTGCTGAAAGAAGGAGGTAATCAACTCCATCCTGAATGAACTTCTGAGCTGCTGTAATCTGCTCATCGTTCTTTAAGCTGTATGCGAAAGATGCATCAAAACCGTTCTCTTCTGAGAAAGCTGCCTTAAGGTCTTTGTCATTAGCTGTTCTGTAACCTGACTCGTTAGGATCGTTGTTGATGATACCAACTTTGATGAGTTCGCCTGAAGCTGCAGGTGCTTCTGCTGTTTCTTCTGCTGCAGGCTCTTCTGCTGCGGGCTCTTCTGCCGTAGCTGCTTCTTCTGTTGCTGCAGGCTCAGCATCTGCTGCAGGTGCTGCGGGAGCTGCTGCGCCGCCGCATGCTGTAAGGGCAACCATTGCTGCTGCCATGATAGCTGCTAAAACTTTCTTCTTCATTTTCTATCCTCCCTGGAATAATTTTGATCTGGATAAGGAGCCTATCCCCCTACCCGATGATACGATAATAATCTTTCAAATATTAAAAAACCATGAACTTAAATACGTCCATGGTTGATTTTTTTATCGTTACTTAGTTAATCGGTTGATTTTTTTATCCGGGTGGTTGATTTTTCTACGAGCGCTTTGGCAACAATATGTTGCACATACTTCCTTCGTTATATACACTATGTAGTGTTATACCGTAAGCAGCACCGAATTTAAGCCTTATTCTCTCGTTGACATTATACAGGCCGTATATGGCATTTTCCGCCGGTGCCGATCCGGTAAGGCCTTTAGTTACTTCCGCAAGACGCTCATCTGTCATACCTATTCCGTTATCGGATACGCATATTACAAAATCATCTCCTGCATCTTTTGCGGTTATGTTTATCTTTCCGCCGCCTCTTTTGTTCTTAATCCCGTGATAAAGTGCGTTTTCCACAAGAGGCTGGATCGTTATCTTGGGAATCGTATAATCGTAGTATTCTTCCGCCACATCAATCTCGTATTCAAGTATATCCTGATAACGGAACTGCTGAATCTCCAAGTAACTTCCCGCGTGCTGAAGTTCTTCCCGTATAGTTATTATATCTCTTCCCCGTGACAGTGAGGTTCTGAAAAAAGCAGACAGACTCTTAACCATATCAACTACTCTTTTCTGATCTCCCCCCTCGGCAAGCCATATAATGGTATCCAATGTATTGTACAAAAAATGGGGATTTATCTGGGCCTGCAACAGCTCAAGTTCGGCCTCCCTGATCCTTATCTGTTCTTTGGTGATCTGGGACAGCAGTTCGTTTATCTTTTCTATCATCTGGTTCATTGACTCAGACAATACGCCCACTTCGTCCTTTGATCCGTTTGTACTTCTAACCTCAAGATCTCCCTGTGAAATTCTTTCAGTGACCTCAACCAGATCTGTAATTGGTCTGGTAAAACTTTGAGGAAGATAGAACGAGAAAAACGTTACCATCGCCGTTAAGGCTATGAACGAAATAAGACTCCACGTCATCGCCTGACGGTAAAACCTGTCCATATCGGCCTTCTCAGACTGCATATCCCTTATTTCATAGAAAACGTATCTGAATATTTCTTCCTTGATAAGCCCGGTAACGATCTGAACATCGTTTTCCCATATTTCAATATTCGCATCATATTCCTCACCGGCCTCAAGGTTTTTTTCTATCCTTCCCACATATTTACGCAGATTGTCCAGGTACTTCTTGACACCCTCAAGCCTTCTGAGATTATCTTCATTCACGGTAATTTCAATGAGGCCGTCAACCACTCTTTCGGCTTCATCCGTCATCCTGCCGAGTTCGGAATCTTCAATCGTTTTGTTCCCGACTATGAGAAGGTAGGTTTCATAGTCATAATCTTTTTTAAAATCAAGGGAAAAATCACCAGCCAGAACAGCCGAGGATATCATCTCGCTGTATTTTTGAGATGACCTCTGCATCATATAGAAGAAAACACCAAGAAGAAGTACGAGCGGTATTACAAGAAGAAGATACGATATACGTATCTTCGTTGCGAGGGAGGTATTCCTGAAATAATCGCGTAATCTTTTCATTCATATTCCTCTTCATTATCTTTTCCACCCCGGTAATTTGTGGGTGTTACACCGACAGTCTTCTTGAACATATAGGAGAAATAGTGCGGATCCTTGTAGCCGACGGCCTCACTTATTTCGCTTGAACGCATGCTTGTGCATTTAAGCATCTCCCTGGCTTTATTCATTCTGTATTCGGTCAGATATTTGATAAAGGTCTGCCCGGTCTGCTGCGAGAAAATGGTGCTTAAATGATTGGGCGAGACATTCACATGGCTTGCAAGCTGGTTGAGGGAGAGTTCCTCGTCACTGTAGTTCTCTTCTATATACTTGACCGCATCCTCAACTATCTCGGTATATCTGTTGGTTGCAATGGAATCCCTGTAGGTTATGGCCTTTTCGATTATCTGCGCAATATATGATTTTATACTCTCTACGCTCTCAAGCGATTCCTTTGTTACCTCTGCTATCCCGTCAAACTGCTTTTTGGAAGACAGTTCCTCTACAAATCCCGATACGGCAAAGAAAACATCCATCGCGATGTATTGCCTGAAAATATACGATTCAAAAGCATTTTCCCCCACGCTTTTTATGAATTCACTTACATAGAAAGGAATCTCATCCAGATTTCCCAGTTTGAGGAATCTCGAAACATTGCTCTTATCTATTCTCTTTGCATCTATTGAGCCCATATCAAATACTTCTTTGGTATCCGGCTCATTCCTGTCGGATTTTGCAGCCTCAAAGAATCCGCTCTTTGTCGTAAAAAATCTGTTTGCAAGAGCCCGTGCGGCATCTTCGTATGATTCGTTCAGCATTGACAGACGGTTTACGGCTTTGCCTACGCCACCGGAATACCTGATATGTCCGTATGGCGCAAAAACTTCCTCAAGTCTTGCGATCAGATCATTCTGGCGGCTTACAAGTGACTGCTCCGAGTCATCCATAATAAGCACGGCCTTCCCTTCAAGATCGCGATCAAAACAGATACATCCCATAGCTGACATTATTTCGTTTATCTTCTCTTCTATTGTTACGGAACTTCCTGAGTATTCCTCGATATTATGATGGTCGGATTTGATGAACAGCAGAACAATGTTGTACCACACCGCGGACAGATCCATACTCAGCTTTTCGGCCCGATCCAGAAGTTCGGTTACGGAACAGTTTCCGGAAACAAGGGAGTTAAACAGGGCGCTCTTCTCACGGCTTAAGTTCTCTTCCATTTCCTTTTTGAACTTTTCTTTAAGAGCATTCTCTTCCTTACTCTTAAGGATTTTTTCCCGAAGGGAATCAAGTTCCCCAAGAAGGTCATCTCCCGAAATCGGTTTGGTAAGATACTGAGCCACTCCGATTGAAATTGCCTGCTTGGCATAATCGAATTCTTCATATCCCGACAGAATAACAATCTGTGTTGACGGGAGTTCGCGCCTGATCACTCTTGAAAGCTCCAGCCCGTCCATAAACGGCATTTTGATATCCGTAATAACAATATCCGGTTCGAGCTTTCTAATCAAAGGAAGGGCAAGCTCTCCGTCGGAAGCTTCCCCTACAAATTCATACCCGGCTGACGCCCAGTCTATATTATTTTTGATTCCCTCACGGACAACAAACTCGTCTTCGCACAAGAATACTTTGATCATACGGTTTACTGTTCTTCCAAATGCTCTTTGCCCATGGACAGAATTGTTGATACGTGATCATCGTCGAGACTGTAATAAACCATTTTCCCGTCCCGGCGGTTCTTGACAAGCTTGCTCATTTTCAGGATCTTGAGCTGATGCGACACGGCGGACTGCGTCATAAAAAGACCATCCGCAATATCCTGAACGCACATCTCACCCTCCTGAAGCTTGTACAGTATTCTGATCCTTGAACTGTCGCCAAAGACCTTGAACAGGTCGGCAAGTTCATTCCAAATGTCTCTTCCGTCCATTTCCACCACCATTTTCTTATTGATTATAATTTCTTAAGTAGATAAAATCAATCAGATACGGCATACTTCGGAACATGCAGTGTTCTGATGGCGTTTAGTACCGCAAGGACCATTACTCCCACATCTGCAAAAATCGCAAGCCACATATTTGCTATACCCAATGCCGACAAAATAAGGCACAGGATTTTTACACCGATTGCAAACCAGATATTCTCGTATACGATCCGCATACATTTTCTTCCGATTCTGATTGCTTTAACAATTCCGAGAGGGTCATCATCCATAAGCACAACATCAGCAGCTTCGATTGCAGCGTCGCTTCCTAAAGCTCCCATAGCTATGCCCACATCGGCACGGGTAAGGACAGGTGCATCATTAATACCGTCTCCCGCAAAAGCAACCTTTCCTTTACTTCCGTTCCTTCCGTTTATGACTGATTCAACTTCCCTTACCTTATCCTGCGGAAGGAGCTGGGCGCGGTAATCTTTAATGGACAATTCCGCAGCGACTCTTTCGGCAACTGCACCTGCGTCTCCTGTGAGCATTATTGTATTGTTTACACCCAGGGCGTTAAGTCCCGAAATAGCACTCTTTGAAGTCTCCTTGATGACATCCGAGATATGGATATGCCCCGCATATTTGCCGTCAACGGCGATATGTACTATCGTTCCGGCATCACGACATTCAGTGATTGCTATATTGTAATCACTCATAAGTTTATCGTTTCCCGCAAGAATTTTCCTGCCGAAAACACTTGCTTCCACACCACGTCCGGATATCTCATGAACATCCGAGATTTGTGCAGCATCTATCTCCTGTTTGTATGCCGATACTATAGAGCGGCCTATGGGGTGGGTGCTGTTATTTTCCGCATATGCGGCATATTTAAGAAGTGTATCCTCATCAATCTCATTCCTGTGAATGGATACAACTTCAAAGACACCTTTTGTAAGAGTTCCGGTCTTGTCGAAAATGACTGTATCAACCTGTGATAATGCCTCAAGATAGTTTGAACCTTTGACAAGCACTCCGGCTCTTGATGCACCGCCTATTCCCGCAAAAAAGCTTAAGGGAATGCTTATTACAAGTGCACATGGGCAGCTGATTACAAGAAATGTAAGTGCTCTGTACACAAATGTTCCAAACATTGCTTCTCTACCAAGGATCAGATTGGCAACAGGCGGTATAAACGCCACGGCAAGTGCGGATATACACACTATCGGCGTATAATATTTTGCAAATTTGGAAATAAAATTCTCGGATCTTGATTTTTGCGAACTGGCATTTTCAACAAGTTCCAGAATTTTGGATACGGTGGATTCACCGAAAAGTTTTGTTGTTCTGATATAGATCACACCGCTCTGATTGATGCTTCCGCTTACTACCTCATCACCTTCGGATATACTTCTCGGAACGGACTCTCCTGTAAGAGCACTGGTATCAACGCTTGATGTTCCGCGCTCCACCATACCGTCTATCGGTATCTTCTCTCCGGGTCTGACTTCGATAAGGCTCCCTATTGATACTTCAGAAGGATCAACACTCTTAACCGTCTCCTTCCCATCTTCTATAGTTACAAGATTAGCGCAGTCAGGCCTGATATCCATAAGGGCAGCGATGTTTCTGCGGCTCTTTCCGACCGCAACCGACTGGAACAGTTCTCCGATCTGGTAGAACAGCATAACTGCAACACCTTCCCGGTATTCTCCGAGGCAAAAAGCTCCCACCGTTGCTACGGCCATGAGAAAATTCTCATCCATAACCTGACCGTTCAATATTCCTTTGAAGGCCTTTTTCAGTATGTCACAGCCGATAACCAGATAAGGGATCAGGTACAGAACGAAAGTAACGATCTTTGCCAACGGCACAGCCTGAAATGGCGGCTCCATACTTTCGATCAACGGCTCTGCAACAGCAATTACTACAAGCAAAACCGCTGCAATTATTATTCTGATGAGAGTTTTCTTTTGACGTTTGTTCATTTACTCGTTCTCCCTTTGCACAACCAACATCGAATAAGCTTTGCTTATTCGACGTCGCCGCGACAGGATTGCATTTGCAATCCTGTCATTAGATAAAAACCTCGCAGTCGTCTTCAACTTTTTTGCAGTTCTTGCGCACTTCCTTCATGACTCCGAGTTCATCGACTCCGTCTTCAAATGTAAC
>DGUG01000128.1:385-8055 GCA_002394535.1 Lachnospiraceae bacterium UBA4316 | reverse complement strand
AAAACCGCAAGCCTCCCCTCTGTATTTTCAGATTATCGGTGATTTATGTGTATGATTTTAATTCGGTAGCGTTTTCATTGAGATCATCAACAAGGTTATTGATATGCTCAACGATCTGCTTGTTCTGCTGGCTGCTGTCATAAGTTGTGCTTGCGTGAGCCGTAACCTCTTCGGTAATGGCGGAGATGGTCTGAATGCTGTTGACGATCTCGCTGTTTGCCGTTGCAAGGTTTGAAACGCTGTTCTTCATACCATCGGAACTTGAAAGGATATCTTCAACATTTTGTGAGATCAGATTGAAGTCATCAGCGGTCTTGTTAGCACATTCACTTTCTTCCTGACCTGTTTTGATCAGGGACTCGATATTATCAACCATAGTGCCAAGCTGTGAGTTGATGTCTGCGATAAGTCTGTTGATATCGCCTGTTGCCTCGGATGTCTGGTTGGCAAGATTGGAGATTTCTGTAGCTACAACCGCAAAACCTCTTCCGGCCTCACCGGCTCTTGCTGCTTCGATGGATGCATTAAGAGCAAGGAGAGATGTCTGGTCGGCAACGTTGTTAATAAGTTCCGTTATTGAATTCATCTGGGATGTTGTCTGTGAGAATGTTGCAAGTGCAGCCTGAACATCCTTGCCGGCTGTATCTATCTGTTCTGTAAGACGGCCCATTACAGTAATCTGCTTCTGGCCTTCCTCAACGGCTTCGGCCGTAGCTTCAACGTGATCCATGATAGTATCTGTAGTCTGTTTAACCGAATCGATATGATTCTGGATCTCCTCGGTTTTGATAAGCTGGTTCTGAACCGCATCGGCCGATTCGGCTGTTCCGGTGCTTACCTCATCCATACTGGAGAGTGTCTGCTCAACAGAATCCTTTAGTGTTCCCATCTCCGAGGCAATCTCGCTGACTGAATCTGTCATCTTGGATGAAACGGAGAGTATCTCTTTCATCAGACTGTTTGTTTTGCTCTCTTCGATGCGGACTCTTGCACTTCTGATCTCCTGGAACTTCTTGGAAGCCTTGGCATTAAGTATAAGAAATACTGCCGTAACCGCAAGAAGAACGGCTCTCATAGGAAGTGATGTCACGTCATCGGGTGTGAGATTGGGAGACTGCATACGTATGGCCACCGATATTATATTAATAATAACGGCTCCGATACTTACCGCAGCAGTATATTTCACATCCGAATATACAGAAACCACTACGAGAATCGGAATAGCGTACAGGTAGACAATACCGATATCTGATGTAAACATGATAACTGCATACAGCAGGCCGAAACCGAAGCCTATTACATGCTTGACAACAGGTGACTCGTGATCCTTAAGGTACAGACTCCATGAAATAATAATCGGAGCCAGAGCCAGCAGTATTGTTCCGATTCCCGCACCTATCGGGATCAGCCCCTGGGGGAGCAGCACTACATAGGTCAGTGCAATGAAACCGCATATCAGAGTGGCTGCAATGATACAAAGTTTGTTGGCAATAGCCATTTCAGACTGGTCGGCCAGATCTTTCAGATCGGTCAGATTGATTTTTTCTTCACTCATTTTGATTCTCACCTCATTTGAATTAGAAACGCATATAACACTCATATGCTAAACTATGTATTATTATATTCCCTTTTTTGTAAGATTGCACTTCAATTCTTGCTTTTCTAGCAGATTGATTTTTGATATAATTGTCGAAGTGAATGCGGAGGATGTAAAGTGGCTAACAAATCAATTATAGATGGTTTTTCGTTTGCGGATGATGCGGATGTGTCTCTTGCGTCATCCGAGATAGAGAAGATCAAATACATAGCGGGCAAGATGAATATGGATAATCCGCGGGGAGTACTTGCGGTTTATGACAAGCTTATCACAAGCGGAATATTTGTAACGCCCGTCGGATATGAATATCTTAGGACTCTTCAGAGCTATCTGTATAAGTGCAAGGATATTCCGGATGATGCGGTTAAGGAGATTCCGGTTCCCATTTCCTATACGAGAGCACTAAACCTTCGAAGTGAAGAGAGGGACGAGCGAATACAGGCAGACCGGCAGATGCGTACCCTTCGCAAGACATTCAGGACAGAATATAAAGTTTCGCTTATCGTAAATATCATACTTATCATTATGGTGATAGCGATGTTTGTTATCACTCTCAAAGCGGAAAATCCCAACATGATCAATTACAGAACGGCAATACTGAATCAGTACAGCGAGTGGGAGCAGGAGCTTAACGAAAGAGAGGCTGCGATCAAGCAAAGAGAACTGGAACTGGAAAAAGAGTGATTTCATATTTTCGTCACATATTGCTGTTAGAATTGTCCTTACAGTATGATTTTTGAAAGTGAGGATTGAGATGGAAAAGGTTAAGATCCTGGTAGTTGATGATGAAGCAAGAATGAGAAAGCTCGTTAAGGACTTTCTTATCAAGAAGGATTATGAAGTAATAGAAGCGGCTGACGGACAGGAAGCCCTTGATGTTTTCTTCGATCAGAACGATATTTCGCTGGTTATACTTGATGTTATGATGCCGAAGATGGACGGATGGGAAGTATTAAAAGAGATCAGGGCATATTCTAAAATTCCGGTTATAATGCTGACGGCTAAAGGTGACGAGAGGGACGAGCTTAAGGGCTTTGATTCGGGAGCCGATGAATATATTTCCAAGCCGTTTTCACCCAAGATACTTGTTGCAAGAGTAGATGCTCTGCTTCGCAGAAGCAACCTCATCTCGGAAGAGGAGAAAATTGAGACGGGTGGCATCATAATGGATAAGGCAGCACATACTGTCACGATTGAGGGCAAGCAGATTGAGCTGTCATTCAAGGAGTTTGAGCTCCTCACATATTTTATGGAAAATCAGGGGATCGCACTCTCAAGGGAGAAGATTCTTAATCACGTCTGGAATTACGACTATTTCGGAGATGCCAGAACAATAGATACGCATGTGAAGAAACTCAGATCCAAGATGGGTGACAAGGGCGATTATATCAAGACCATCTGGGGGATGGGATACAAATTTGAAGTAAGCTAAACTATTCAAGGAGACAGTGATGGGAGAGCAGCTAACGGATCTAAAACCACAAAAGGTATTTGAATTTTTCAGTGAACTGACTCGCATTCCGAGAGGATCGGGAAACGAGAGGGCAGTAAGTGATTTCCTTGTGGAATTCGCCTCAAAGAGAGGCCTTCTGGCATATCAGGATGAGTTCAATAATGTCACGATACTCAAGCCTGCCACAACGGGAATGGAAGATGCGGAAACCGTGATCATGCAGGCACACATGGATATGGTTTGCGTTGCCGATGATGATGTGAAGATTGATTTTGCCAAAGACCCGATAGAGGCATATGTTGACGGAGACTATGTCAGGGCAAAGGGTACAAGCCTTGGGGCCGACGACGGAATAGGAATCGCATTGATCCTTGCGATTCTTGACAGTGAAGATATTTCACATCCGATGATCGAAGCTGTATTTACCACAGATGAGGAAGTGGGACTCGGGGGCGCTAACGGATATGATGTTTCGCGCCTTAAAGGGAAGCGGTTCATCAACATAGATTCCGAGGAAGAAAATCATCTCGTCATAGGATGTGCGGGAGGAATCAGATGTGATGTTTTAAGCAAATGCAAAAATCAGAAGGTTGAAGGTAATATCTACGAGATTACAATAAACTCTCTTACCGGTGGACATTCCGGAACAGAGATTGATAAAGGATCTGCAAATGCCAATGTTCTCATGGGACGCCTGTTTGACCTGCTTATGAAGAATGCCGAGTTTTCCATCGGAACATTTTCCGGGGGAACCAAGGAAAATGCCATATGTACATCCGCATCCGCAACAGTTGTTGTCAAGAAGAAACAGAGCAAGTCATTTGAAAAGTGCATAAAATCATTTGCCGAGAGTATGAAGTCCGAATACCGTAAAACCGATCCGGATTTAAACGTTAAATGCAAAGACAAAGGGAAAGGCAAGCTCGAAGTTATGTCAACCAAGGATATGTCTAAGTTTGTTGCCCTCCTTAATCTGTTACCAAACGGTGTTGCGAAGATGAGCCAGATTTCCGAAATGGTTGAAACAAGCGCCAACATCGGAATCGTCACGGCAAAGCCCAAGAATTATAATATTTGCGTCAGCCTCAGAAGCAACAAAAACGATTCACTTGACTGGATGATATCAAGAGTCGAGATGCTTGCGAATGCATATAATGTGCAGTTTGCGGGCCGCTGCCGTTATTCTGCGTGGGAAAGTGATGAGGTATCAGATTTTGCACGAAGTGCACAGCAGTTATACATGAAGATGTTTGACCGGGACATAGATATAATAACAATACATGCCGGACTGGAGTGTGCGGTATTTTCCAAGAAGATCAAGGGACTTGATGCAATCTCCATAGGACCGGATATGTGGGATGTGCACACCACCGGAGAGAAGCTGTCAATATCGAGTACGGAGCGTGAGTGGAAGTATCTTCTGGAACTTCTGAAACTGTAATGAGAGGATTTTTCAAGAAAACCATCAACAGGGAATATACATGCATTTTCAGCCTTTTGCTTGCTGTGTGCATAGTCTTTATCAGTGCGGTTAATCTGCTGACACTTGAGAAGGCATATATGTACAACAAGCAGAAGGTTCTTTTGTCATGCTACAGCGATGTTGATACGGCTGCATCGGAAGGGGATATCTCTTCAACGGAATTTGATGAGTCGCTCCAGCATATCGCGGTGATCAATAACCTTGAAGTCCTCGTTATTGATTCGGATAAGCAGCTTGTAAAATCCACGGGCAAGGACTCGTCGATCATGAAGAGACGTCTTCTTGAATTTGTTTTCGGTGGGGCTGATGGCGTGGAGCCGATATATGCGAATCAGAAGATCCAGATTCAGAGAACGGTGGATCCCCGTGTACATATAGATTATCTCGAACTGTGGGGGTCGCTTGACAACGGCAATTTCATACTTATGAGAACGCCTGTGCAGAGTATGAAAGAGGCTTCAATACTTGCCAATACGATATTTCTTCGCTTTGGCATAATAGCACTTGTTGCCGGTATCATTTTTATTTCACTTGCCACCAGGAGAATCACAAAACCCATCAAGAAACTTGTCGGCATGTCGGAAAAGATGACCAAACTTGATTTTTCCGATAAATACGAAAGCAGCACGAGCAATGAGGTCGATGCCCTCGGAGAGCATATGAACCGTTTGTCCGAGACGCTCGAAAACACCATCGGAGAGCTAAAGAGTGCAAATGCAAGACTGCAGCAGGATATTGACAAGAAAACGGAAATTGACGAGATGCGCAAGGATTTTCTATCGAATGTGTCTCATGAGCTCAAGACACCGATTGCACTTATCCAGGGGTATGCGGAAGGACTCAAGGATTGCGTCAACGATGATCCCGAAAGCCGTGATTTTTACTGCGATGTTATTACGGATGAAGCTGACAGGATGAATAAGCTTGTTAAGAGCCTTCTGAATCTGAATGAACTGGAATTCGGAGATGCAAAGGTGGACATCGAGCACTTTGACCTGATGGAGCTTATCCGGAACTGCGCAGAGTCTATGAACATACTGATAAAGCAGGGAGACATTAAGCTTGAACTTCCCGAAGACGAAAGCGTTCCGGTGTGGGCCGATGAATTCAAGACAGAGCAGGTGCTGACCAATTATCTTTCCAATGCGATCCACTATGCGTCAGGGGAGAAAATCGTACGCATTAGTGTCACAAGAAGAGAACACTTTGTGAGGGTCGGTGTTTTTAATTCCGGAGATAATATTCCGGATGATGTAATCCCTAATCTGTGGACGAAATTCTACAAGGCTGATAAGGCGAGAACCCGTGAATACGGTGGCAGCGGAATAGGACTTTCGATCGTCAAGGCCAGCATGGAAGCTATGGGAAGAGACTACGGTGTTGAGAACCTTCCCGACGGCGTTAACTTCTGGTTTGAAATCGATGCGACGGATTCAATCTGATAGCAGGCAGATTCGACATTGTGATTCTATTGTGATATAGTAAATGAGGTTGTTTTTTGCTGTATTGATAAGAATATGAACGATAAACTGCGAAGAAAAATCATATATGCGGTGCTTGTTATGGTATCTGCCGTAATGCTTGCGGGATGTGATCTGGTTCCGACGCTTGAGATGAGCGAAGAGCAGAGTAATCTCATTGCCGAGTATGCAGCGGGTAAGCTTTTGGAATATGCCAAGGGTCACCCGGGCGGACTGATGATACTTGAAGATGTTGACCGCACGGATGTCAATCCGGGAATGAAAAAGGAGGAAGAAGAAGCGGCTTCTGAGCTTTTGCCGCCGCTTGATAATGCCCCGATACCGGATGTACCTTCGGATGAACCTTATATGGAAATGTCTCAGGATCAGGAGACGATTGCTGATGCGCCCGAAACGGATGCTCTCGTGAATGCACCTGAAGATATTTCGGCGGCTCCGTCCATCACACTTGCGGAGGCGCTTGGAACAAACGGAGCAAGTCTTACATATGACCATTACGAGGTTGCAGCGACATACCCGCCTAATGATACCGAGATAGCCTTTTCCATGAAGGCGGCTTCCGGCAAGGAACTTCTGATATTGCATTTTGCGCTTTCCAATCCTACGGATCAGGATGTTGAGGTGCATACGGATTCCGATAATTTCAAGGTAAGGCTTAACCTTAACGGAGGAGAGAGACTCCGCGGTGATGTGACCTTCCTTGACAATGATCTTATGAATTACAGCGGGATACTGACGGCAGGCTCGTCCGTTGATTCGGTTCTCGTGTTTGAGATTCCGGAGGGTGAGGAAGTATCTTCCATGGATCTTCTCATCGTTGTTGACGGCAATGAGGAAAAATATAATCTGATGTAGGTGATCTATGAACGCAGGAAATATGATGCAGATGCTTTCTGCATTTTCAAAATTTAAGAGTAATCATCCGAAGTTTGTAGGCTTTGCGGAACATTTTATCAAAACGGGTATTCCTGCCGATTCAGTAATTGAGATCACGGTAACACGCCCGGGGGAAGAACCCGTTACTTCCAATATGAAAGTACTCGAATCCGATCTTGAGCTTATAAGGGCACTTGGCGAAATGCGCCAGTAATGGTGGGACGCTCCGGTAATGGTGGGATTTTCAGATTTGATAAATGAAGAAATCATCAATAATCTAAATAGCCTTTCCGACAGTAAATACAGGGATTTTCAGATCAATCTTATCCCGGGTAAAACGTCTGCTCAAATGATCGGTGTGAGAACTCCCGATCTTCGAAGTTACGCCAAGGAACTATCAAAGCGTGACGACATTTCCGATTTTCTTAGTAATCTGCCCCATAAATATTTTGATGAAAATCAGTTGCATGCGTTTATCATTTCTCTTTTGAAGGATTATGACAAATGTATGGTTGAAGTAGAGCGGTTTCTTCCTTATGTCGATAACTGGGCTACGTGCGATCAGATGTCGCCGAAGATATTTAAGAAGAACAGGGAAAAGCTGTTAGAGAAGATAAGAGACTGGATAGTCTCGGACAAAACATACACGATACGGTTTGGAATCAAAATGCTGATGGAGCATTTTCTGGATGATGATTTTGAACTGCAATATCCCGATATGGTAGCATCGGTCAGATCAGAAGAGTATTACGTTAATATGATGATCGCGTGGTATTTCGC
>DGUG01000128.1:0-273 GCA_002394535.1 Lachnospiraceae bacterium UBA4316 | reverse complement strand
ATACATGGACGCACAATAAAGCAATACAGAAATCCATCGAGAGTTACCGTATTACAGATGATCAAAAATCATATCTTCGATCGTTGAAACAAAAGTGAACCAGAGTAACGTTTAGGGATAAAACGGGAGTAAGTGAAAATTTATAAAAAAAGTGCTTGACGTGGCAGAACAGTGGTGTTATATTGTTTAAGCTGTCTGTCTGGAACAAGCACTTTTTATTGGGAAAATGCGTTGCTTGACGGCAGTTTAGTACCTTGAAAATAAAATAGTACA
>DGUG01000130.1 GCA_002394535.1 Lachnospiraceae bacterium UBA4316 | reverse complement strand
GATGCTTACGGCATCTTCCTATCTTATCTGTTCGATAATGATTCCCTTATCCGGATTGTAAATCATGTATTTTGATTTAGTTGTAACAAATGGTTCCTTATGTGATATAATATTCAAAGGAGGAAGGTAAAATGAGCGATATGAACGTAGGAAGTGTTTCAGGTGTATACAGCGCCATCAGTACAAGCACACCCGCTGTTTCCGAATCTGCAGTAAATGCTGCACAGGCACCGGCAGCAAATAATGCCGATGTTGCTGCGGTTTACGAAAAGAGCGAGGGGGCTGCAAATAAGGCTACATACTCGATTAACAAGATGAGTGCGGAAGACAGAGCGGCACTTGTACAGCAGCTTAAGCAGGATCAGGTTGACAGACAGAATCAGATGGTGGATCTTGTCCGCAAAATGTTTTCCGATCAGGCCGGAGTATCAAAGCTCTCAGAACTGTTTACTCCCGAGAATCTCAAGAATGTTACACAGGCTGATATAGACAAGGCTAAAGAGGATGTTTCGGAGGACGGATACTGGGGTATCAAGCAGACATCCCAGAGACTGTTTGATTTTGCATCCGCACTTGCCGGAGACGATCCCGACAAGATGAAAGAGATGCAGGCAGCTATGGAAAAGGGCTTCAAGGAAGCTATGGGTGCGTGGGGAGACGAACTTCCCGACATCAGCAAGGATACACTTGCAGCTGCCAACAAGATGTTTGACGAATACTATGCGTCCAAGAACCAGTAATTGTTTTTAATCATTTAGGAGGCGTCTGAATGTTTGACATTACTTCAATGCTCGGCAATTCCAATACGAACTCGAACAATTCGTTGGGATCGTTCAGTTTTACGGATTATGCCGCTATCAAGAACGGAAGTTACGGGAAGCTTGTAAAATCATACTATGGCGGTACCGACAAAGCCAATTATGAAGCAAAGGCTGCATCTGCCAAATCATCCGATTCGGCGAAGACCAAAGCCTCAACGGAAGTTGACAAGACCGGACTTACCCAGATCAAGAAAGATGCCGACGAACTTAGGGCTTCGGCAGAGGCACTTAACAAGGATGATCTGTGGAAGGGAGCAGACGGAAAGGCTGATACGGCTAAAATAACAAGTGCGGTTAAGGATTTTGCCGACAAGTATAACAAAGTAATAGACCAGTCATCAAAGGTCAGCTCCAAGGAAATTGCCCAGGATATGAGTTACATGACGGGCATGACGGATACTTTCTCGAAGGTGCTCGGAAAGATAGGAATTACCGTCGGTGATGACGGAAAGCTTTCGGTTGATGATGAGAAACTCAAGAAGGCCGATACGGCGACGCTCAAGACTCTTTTTGACGGGTTCGGGACATATGGTTCACAGATCGCCGACAAGGCAGGAAGCATATATCGTGATGCTGATATGAGTTCAACAATTTACGGAAGTAATGCAACTACAACAAGTGCATTGTCAAGTGTGTACAACCAGTTTGTATAGATCCTTTATTAAACAAAACCTTTACCTAGAAAAACCCGGGGCGTCATGCTCCGGGTTTTCTCTTTATGAAATTAAGGTATTTGTCATAATTGGCTATGGATAGTTGAAAAGGATAGGTACCTTAATAACAACGATATGTTAGCATATGCTAACGTGAATGTCAAATAGTTTTTATGAATATAAAATATACTTGATGAAAATCATGTTATTGTATAAACTGACTGATTGAAGGGGATAGGACTGAATTCATAGAAAGGAGGTCTTCTATGACTGATGTTATACAAGGTTTAATGATACCGTTTACAGGAACGAGCCTCGGAGCAGCCTGTGTACTTTTTATGGCAAAAGAACTGAATGTAACCGTTCAGAAGGCTCTCACGGGCTTTGCAGCCGGAGTTATGGTTGCCGCATCCATATGGAGCCTGATTATTCCCGCCATGGATCAGTGCGAAGGAATGGGAAAGCTGTCGTTTGTTCCCGCGTTCATGGGATTCTGGATCGGAACAGCTTTTTTGCTGTTGCTTGATCATGTTATACCGCACCTTCATATGTATGCCAATAAGGCGGAAGGTCCCAGAAGCGATCTTACCAGAACGACAATGATGCTCTTTGCCGTAACACTTCACAATATTCCGGAAGGAATGGCGGTAGGAGTTGTATATGCCGGAATGCTTGCCGGAAATACAGAGATTACGGTAGGGGGAGCACTGGCTCTTTCAATAGGTATTGCAATACAGAATTTTCCGGAAGGGGCTATCATTTCAATGCCTCTTCACAGCGAAGGAATGAGCCGGGGAAAGGCTTGTCTGTATGGAATAATATCCGGTGCGGTAGAGCCTGTTGCCGCCCTTGTTATGATAGCAGCCGCATCATATCTTGTTCCTACAATGCCGTACCTGCTCTCTTTTGCGGCGGGCGCAATGATGTATGTTGTAGTTGAGGAACTGATACCGGAGATGTCGGAAGGAGAGCATTCCAATATTGGAGTAGTTATGTTTGCGTTTGGTTTTACGCTTATGATGGCGCTTGATGTAGCGCTCGGGTGATTATATGAAACAGTTTAATGTGACCGGGATGAGCTGTGCTGCCTGCCAGGCAAGAGTTGAGAAGGCGGTGTCGCAGGTTCCCGGAGTCAGTTCATGCTCGGTAAGCCTTCTTACCAATTCGATGGGTGTAGAAGGAGATGCCGATGAAAACAAAATAATAGAAGCGGTTGAAAACGCCGGGTATGGCGCATCGCCCAAGGAGGCCGGCACCGTATCGGTAAAGTATTCGGAAAAGCTGCGGGAGGAAGAAGAGTCACTAAAAGACAAAACAACACCTGTCCTGAGAAAACGGCTGATAGCGTCGGTAGCGGTTCTGATCGTACTGATGTATTTCTCAATGGGAGTTCATATGCTCGGATTCCCGACGCCGGCTTTTATGAGAGGCAACCATGTATCAATGGGGCTTATGCAGCTTCTGTTGTCGGGAATTATTCTGGTGATCAATCAGAAATTCTTTATCAGCGGATTTAGGAGTCTGTTTCACCTTGCCCCGAACATGGACACGCTGATCGCCCTGGGAAGTGCGGCATCATTTGTGTATTCGACGGTAATGCTGTTTGCGGCAAGTTATGTACAGCTGCAGAATGGTGCAGAAGCTGCGGCCCGTTACATGGATGAGTATTACTTTGAGTCTGCCGCAATGATTTTGACCCTTATTACGGTGGGCAAGATGCTTGAGTCATACTCGAAGGGCAGAACAACGGATGCCTTAAAGAGTCTGATGAAGCTTGCACCCAAAACAGCTAATGTAATAAGGGATGGCATTGAGAAAACAGTCGACATTGATGAAGTTGTAATAGGAGATGTTTTTGTTGTAAGGCCCGGAGAGAACATACCTGTAGACGGAGTGGTCATTGAGGGGATATCAGCTGTAAACGAGTCTGCGCTGACGGGAGAGTCGATCCCGGTTGACAAGGAAGAGGGAAGCAGAGTCAGTACCGCAACCCTTAATCAGTCCGGGTTCCTAAAATGCCGTGCCACCCGTGTCGGAGAGGACACGACGCTTTCACAGATCATATCAATGGTAAGCGATGCCGCGGCAACCAAGGCTCCTGTTGCCAAGATAGCTGACAGAATATCGGGAGTGTTTGTGCCTGTCGTTATAGCAATAGCTGCTATAGTGATCGTTGTGTGGCTCTTAATGGGACAGACTGTGGGATATGCTCTTGCAAGAGGAATATCGGTCCTGGTCGTATCATGTCCGTGTGCGCTTGGCCTTGCGACTCCTGTGGCGATTATGGTAGGAAACGGTGTCGGTGCAAAGAGCGGAATATTATACAAAACCGCCGAAGCTCTGCAGGAGACAGGCTCCGTTAAGATTGCCGCTCTTGATAAAACAGGAACTATTACAAAGGGATTGCCCCAGGTAACGGATATCTGTGCACAAGCGGGAGTATCCGATGAAGAGCTGATCCGAAAGGCATTTTCAATAGAAATAAGATCCGAACATCCGCTTGCAAAGGCAATTACCGGGTATGCGGAAGATAAAGGGTATAAAGCAGATGCGGTTGAAGAATTCCTGGCTCTACCAGGTAACGGACTGGAGGCAAAGCTGGACGGGAAGCGTATTTTGGGAGGAAGTGTCGGATTTATATCGTCAAAGCTGCCGGTTTTGCCCGATGTTCAGGAGATGGCCGACAGGATGTCAGATGAAGGAAAGACTCCGGTAATGTTCGCGGAAGATGACAGGATACTGGGACTTATTGCTGTGGCGGACATGATAAAGGACGATTCCGAAAGAGCGATCAGAGAGCTTAAGAACATGGGAATTCATGTGGTAATGGTGACGGGTGATAACAGGAGAACGGCAGAGGCCATAGGAAAACTTGCCGGAGTTGATGAAGTTATAGCAGGGGTTCTGCCCGGACAAAAGGAATCGGTTATTAAGAGGCTTCAGAAATACGGAAAAACAGCAATGATAGGTGACGGTATAAATGATGCTCCCGCTCTTACAAGAGCCGATATCGGCATAGCTATAGGCGCGGGAAGTGACGTTGCGATAGATGCAGCGGATGTTGTGCTTATGAAATCCAATCTTACGGATGCCGCTGCGGCAGTCAGGCTGTCGAGAAAGACTCTTGTAAATATCAAGGAAAATCTGTTCTGGGCTCTCATATATAATGTGCTTCTGATCCCACTTGCATGCGGAGTATATGCACATTGGGGACTTACGATGAATCCTATGTGGGGAGCGGCGGCAATGAGTATGTCGAGCCTGTTCGTGGTAACAAATGCGCTAAGACTTAATTTGTTCAACGTATATGATACATCCCGTGATAAAATGGGTGGCGAAATCATAAATATAACTGAACACAGTGAAGAGAATGAAGGAGGAAACACCATGACGAAAACAGTTAATATCGAGGGAATGATGTGTGCCCACTGCGAGGCAAACGTCAAGAAGGCGCTGGAGGCGCTGGACGGTATAGAAAGTGCAGTTGTAAGCCATGAGGCCGGAACCGCAGTCATAGAGTTGTCCAAAGAGGTTGATGATGATCTTATCAAGCAAACAATTGAGGATAAGGATTACAAGTTTATTTCAATCGGCTGACGGATGGGTACGGCATCTGTATATTGACCGGTTATGCATGGAACCTGTTGAACAGGTTCCTTTTTTTGTAAAAATGAAATAAATTCTTGACAATCATTTTCAAAGTGATATAGTGAGTTAGCGGAAGGTAACATATACGTTAGCCATATAAAACACAAACTAATGGATCCAAAGGAGTTTTCAGCATGACTGGTTCACAGGTCATTGAGGAAATGAGAAAAAAAGGCTGCCGCATTACGAAACAGCGGAAACTGATAGTTGATATTATCATGAACAATGAGTTTAATTCCTGCAAGGAAATATACTACAGGGTCATTAAAGAGGATCCGACTATCGGAATGGCAACTGTATACCGAATGATCAATCAGCTTGAAGAAATGAATGTGATCCGAAGGATTGAAAGAATAGAAGTTGTGAGGTGAGTTATATGCCATTAACTATGGTAAACACGGGCGAAACGGTAACGATTACGGGAATAACCGGAAAAGACGAAGTAAGAAGTCATCTTGCCGAGCTCGGATTTGTGGTGGGAGCAACCGTTACGGTGGTCAATTCCATTAACGGAAATCTGATAATAACCGTAATGGATTCCAGGGTGGCACTCGATAAGAGCATGGCTGCCCGTATTATGGTTTCTTAGCTTATTGGAAAGGAGAGGAGAATCAATGCGTACGTTAAAAGACGTAGGAGTAGGTGAGACGGTAGTAGTGAAAAGCCTTCGAGGAGAGGGGCCGGTAAAGCGTCGGATTATGGACATGGGTATCACAAAGGGAGTTGAGATTCAGGTGCGTAAAGTGGCACCCCTCGGCGATCCTATGGAGCTTAATCTGCGAGGATACGAATTGTCAGTCAGAAAAGCTGACGCCGAAATGATAGAGGTCGAATAAGAAAGCATTAGTCAGAGATCAAAAGAAGAAAGAAGGTAAACCGATGGATATCAAGATTGCATTAGCCGGTAACCCCAACAGCGGGAAAACCACATTGTTTAATGCCCTGACAGGTTCCAGGCAGTACGTCGGAAACTGGCCCGGAGTTACTGTTGAAAAAAAAGAAGGAAAGTTAAAAGGTGAAGATAATGTAACCATTCAGGACCTTCCCGGTATTTATTCCCTTTCCCCTTACACACTTGAAGAGGTTGTAACAAGAGATTATCTGGTAAAGGAACGTCCGGATGCGATCCTCAATATTATTGACGGAACAAACATTGAAAGAAATCTGTATCTTACGACACAGCTCCTTGAACTTGGTCTTCCTGTTGTAGTTGCCGTTAACATGATGGACCTTGTCAGGAAGAACGGTCAGACCATTGACATGAAGAAGCTTGCCGAGGACCTGGGCTGTACCGTTGTTGAAATGAGCGCTCTTAAAGGTGACGGAAGTGACCGTGCGGCAAAAGAAGCGGTTGCTGCAGCCAAGAAGGCTCAGAAGCAGCCCCTTCCCCATGTGTTTACGGGAAGCGTTGAGCACGCCATTGCTCATATAGAAGAGTCAATAGAAAATGTAGTAGACAGGAATTACCTTCGCTGGTATGCGGTAAAACTGTTTGAGCGCGACAGCAAGGTAATCGAGCAGCTTAACTTAAGTGCTGACCTGAAGAAACATATAGAGGAGCATATAGCTGACTGCGAAAAAGAGCTTGATGATGATTCAGAGAGCATTATTGTAAATGAGCGTTACTCATACATTCATAACGTAATGGCAAGGTCGGTCAAGAAGCAGGGCAAGGCACATGATATGTCAATGTCCGACAAGATCGATAAGATTGTGACAAACAGGATACTCGGTCTTCCGATATTTGCTGCGGTAATGTTCCTTATCTATGCTATTGCCATGGGAGGCTGGTCTGTTTCAATAGGAACCGCGGCAACCGATTTTACCAATGATGTGATCTTCGGTGAGTGGGTTCCCGGATTATTTGATACGATTCTCGGCGCGCTTTCCATAGAAGAGGGAACTGTGCTGTACGGACTTATTCAGGATGGTATCGTTGCGGGTGTCGGTGCTGTTATCGGTTTTGTACCCCAGATGCTCGTTCTGTTCCTCCTGCTTGCCATCCTTGAAGATATCGGTTATATGGCAAGAGTTGCGTTTGTAATGGACAGGATTTTCCGTCAGTTCGGATTATCGGGCAAGTCATTTATCCCCTGTCTTGTTGCAACAGGGTGCGGCGTTCCGGGTGTAATGGCTTCACGTACAATAGAAAACGACAGAGACAGAAAGCTTACTGTCATGACAACAACATTTATGCCCTGCGGAGCGAAGCTTCCGATTATCGGACTGATTGCCGGTGCCATCTTCGGAGGATCTCCGTGGATCGCAGCAAGTGCATACTTTATCGGGATCGGATCAATTATCCTTTCGGGTATAATCCTTAAAAAGCTTAAAGCATTTGCCGGAGAGCCTGCTCCTTTTGTTATGGAGCTTCCCGCATACCATATTCCTTCGTTGGTAGGTGTTCTTCGTGCTACATGGGAGAGAGGCTGGTCGTTTATTAAAAGAGCCGGTTCTGTCATCGTGATTTCTTCGATAATCATCTGGTTCCTTTCCTCTTTCGGAAGCGTAAACGGACATTTCGGACTTGTTGATAATCTGTTCGAAGACGAGACAATAGTAACGGACGAGTATGTTGCCGATCTTGCGGCACAGATGGATGTTCCGGAGGAGGACGTTAACGCAATGGATGCTTCTATCCTTGCGAAGTTCGGAAACGGACTGTCGTTCATCTTCAAACCTCTGGGATTCGGAAACTGGAAGCCCACCGTGGCAACTATCACAGGACTTGTAGCCAAGGAAGAAGTTGTAGGAACCTTCGGCGTACTGTACAATTATGATGACGGAGAAGAAGAGCTCGGAGAAGAAGGTGAGCAGATCTGGGACAGAGTTGCAGCAGATTATACACCGGCAGCAGCATTTGCCTTCATGGTATTCAACCTTCTGTGCGCTCCCTGCTTTGCAGCAATCGGTGCGATCAAGAGGGAGATGAACAATGCTAAATGGACATGGGCCGCAATCGGTTATATGACCCTTTGGGCATATGTGCTTGCATTCATCGTCTATAATGTCGGAGGACTCTTTACCGGAGATGTTTCATTCGGAATAGGTGCTGTTCTCGGCATAGCTCTTATAGCATTAATCATCTACATGCTTGTAAGAAAGGGTTATGTTCCGGAAGAAGGAAAAGCATCGCTTACATCGGTGGAGGCTCGTGCATAATGTCGGCTGTGATGGGAAATATAATAGTAATAGCAATATTGGCTGTTATCGTATTCTTCTGCGCTAAAAGTGTCATCGGATCAATAAAGGGTGAACTTTCCGGCGGAGGATGCGCAGGATGTTCCCACAACTGCGGATGCTGTGGTGGCTGTACGCCCAAAAAGTCTTCCGGGGAAGGCTTACTTGACAATAATTCTCATTAGATGTTAGAGTTTATCTGTTGCGATAAATGTAGTCGAGGGTTTTATCATGGCAATGCTTGAGTCCGGTGAGGATTATATCGAGACAATCTACAGATTGAAGAAAAAGAACGGTGTTGTATATTCAATTGATGTGGCCAGAGAACTCGGGTTTTCAAGACCCAGTGTTTCCCGTGCAATGAGCATCCTCCGGGAAGAGGAATACATTACTATGGATGAGGTCAGCAAGGAGATTAATCTGACCGAAAAAGGCCGCAAAAAAGCCGTTGAAGTATATGACAGGCACAAGACCTTAACGGCGTTCCTTCAGAAGACAGCCGGTGTTTCGGCTAAGATTGCCG
>DGUG01000104.1:11679-17605 GCA_002394535.1 Lachnospiraceae bacterium UBA4316 | reverse complement strand
TATGGCCGGTAAAATCAAATAACATGATTCTGTAAAAAGAACGTAAAAAATGGGCATTAGAATTTACGATCTAACACCCACCGGTTTAGTACTATTTCATCTGGATTTATAATACAAAAATAGATGTGCACAAAAATGTACATTTCAGTCTTTCTTTTATCCTCCCACATGAGATACATATAAATCTGAAATCTAAAATCAAGTTTTGAAATATTACACCATTATGACGTTAAACAATTCATCCCAACTTCTGTATCATATGTGTTGTTCCTAGATTCCGAGCCGGAAGGCAGTACTCCTGCCACCCCGCCGGGCGGGGCTTGCCCTTGACGGGTTCTGAAAGAAACGCCATGATGTGCTATCCCGATGAGTGTGAAAAGAGTTGTTCCTGAGTTCCTCACCATCGGCAGCAACGCCTCTGCGTTTATTTCAGGTTCAGTCAAGGGTGGCGGTAAACTACAGACTCAGCTCGTGTTGATGATGCGTTAAGCTATTTGAATGATTGTAATTCGTAGTGTAGTATTCCAGATTTGAGTCAATTACATCCTGATGGTCTGTCATATATCTTTGATCTACCTCTGCACTTGAATCATGCCCCTTCATTCCCAGATATCGAATAAGATTGAATAATTCCTGCTTTTTTTGTTGATCATGATCCTTTATAACATCTAAATTTTTCGCTATATCATCGGTCTTCCTCGAGTATCCGGACGCTATAACATCATTAGCAAGATCCTTATATTGGTACTCTTCGGTGAATATCGGACTCATCCGTCTTCCTGTGTCCATCAATAATTTTTCCAGATCCTTTATAGCCTCTACGATTATGTTTCTCCTTTCAAACAGCGTGGTCAGCTCCTCTTTTGATACTTTCATGTTGAATCTCTTTGATATATTTGAATCTCTGAATTTATTTCCGTATTCATTTACAAAAGTAATGTGTTTTCTCGAATCAGTCCAGTTCGTATCCCATCCCATTTTTTTCATATCACTTATAAAATCCTCTCTGTCTACACAGTAACTCATTGCCTGAGCACAACAGTGAGCACATTCTTTTAAATAACTTATGTCATAGCACTGAAATAGTTCATGTAGATATAGATCCCAACTTCTTCCTGTTGCGTCATTAATTAAATCATGCTCAAACGTCAGACCCTTCTCGGTTATAGTAAGTTCCCGCTCTTCACACAGCCTGTCCGTCTCGTGCTTCATTTCTTCGAGATCGTGCTTTGAAGAATGAAATTTATGTCCATCCTCAAAGTTCACGGAATTTATAATAAAATGCAAATGCAGATGGTCTTTATCCTGATGTACCGTTACCAGTGTCTGAAAATCATGAAAACACGCATCGGCATATTCTATACCAAAGTCCAGAACCTCCTCAGGAGTGATCTTCTCATCCTCATGAAATGAAACGATCACATGGTAGTACATCCTTCCGGTGTCTTTATTCCAAGTTTGTTTTTCCTCAAGAAATGCATCAAATACATTTTCCGGTGTAATCTCTTCCTCATCAAAAGGACCCTGCATAAAAATCAAATGATCAGGGATCTTCTCGTCTTTCATGACATAATCTATGATTCCTTTGAGTGCTCCGTGGGAATGACCTCCAGAGATAATCTTAGTAATTGCCAATTACTTACCGCCTCCTTCTTCATTTTGTATATCAGATCAATGTCCTTTCTCAGTTCATCGTATTTTTCAATTTCCTTCTTGGTATTAGCCAGTTTTGCAATCTGATTAATATTCGTTCCGATTTTGGCCAACTGGTAATCTATTGCCCGGATGTGTTCAAGTATCCCTTTGAACTGAGCGTAAGTATCTGCTCCGTAAATCCTGCTTCCAAGTGCAGCCTTGACCATATATGACTGTATGCTCTGACCGGACCTTTTAATCCGGGACATTAGCTGCGAATACTCTGCATCCGTAAATCTGATATAGACATTTCTGTTGCGTTTGCGCATATCTGCCTCCTTCCTGCCAAAAACTACTGCGGGGTACCAACCGGGGTTCCAAGGGGCGCAGCCCCTGGCAAGCTCGGAGAGCTGCCGCAGGCAGCCTCTCCGAAGCAAAGTGGCTTGCCACTTTGCGAAGCTTGCCTATCACCCCGAGCGAAAAACCCAAAGCCTTTCATAGCTTATGTCTACGGGGTGATAGCTGACTTTGCATGCGCTAAAATAACCTTTTTGGCACCCGGTCAACAACCATATTGGAATCATTCGCAATTATCCCGGGTGCCGTTCATTTACCCGCCGCATGCAAAGTCGAGCATCTCGGCGGAAATAAGACTGTCATCACAACCACTTACCTCCGGCACGTCAGTGCACTCTGCAGAATGCCGTTCTTTAACAGTAACCAATCCTTCTCGCCTTATACCGGCAATAACGGCATTAGCTATCTTGCGGACAATCTCATCCGATATATCATTTCCCGATGTTTTTGCCGATGACATCTTTTCTCTTCCGTCCGTTAGATAATGATGGATCGCCTCAGCAATGATTTTCGAATAAGGTATCTTATCATTGTTTCTTCTCAGATAATCATATGCTGCCATCTCCAGCTCATCATCCTTATGGAATCTCACATGGATACTTTCCGTTCTGTTTTCCATATCACATTTCCTTATTCCTCTTCATGACCTGCATGGCAAGATTGGCGTACCCCTTTGCATTTGCGTGAATATCATCAATGATGTTTACACCTGTCACAGACTCAATATCCGAAAAGTTTCTCATGATCCTCGCTCCTCCGCCAATCACATAAAGTGTAATCAGACCGGGCTTGAACCCGTTATTCTCTATCTTTCCCATAAGCGTTCTGCAATATTCCTTGGCATCCTCAGCTATGATCTTTGTAAGTTCGCTTTCGGATCCGTCACATCCCTTAATGAGAAATTCATCAATGATGTCATCATCAAAATCTGTATGCAGGATGGATGAAATATCCCGCCTGATCTTTTCCTTGCATGTCCCGACTCCGTACTTTTCCGTACTGGTACTTCGCTCGATAGGTCGCATATCATTGATATGCATCGAATCAACTGTACCTGATCCGATATCGACGATCATATTTCTACCGGTCATGTTGTATCTTCCGATCACAGCGGAAAACCCTTGGGGAAATACATAGGTTTCAATAATCTCGATGTGATAATCACGCTCCTTGTATGTCAGATCGATTACAGGGTTTCTCATGATATATTCCCTGAACTTTGCCTTTTCAGCACCTCCACACCACGTGAGCGGAAGTCCGACTGCCAGTATCACCGATACATTGGTAAATCCCCTGTATTCAAGTTCCTTAACAAGAGAAGCGATCGTCAGATAGTAATGCTCCTCCGATCCGGTCTTGTCACTTGTAAACTCCATTCCGGATTCGCCAAAAACCACATACTTCCCGTCAAGTCTGTAATAATCTTTGGATACGATCGGTTCCCGATCCCCGACACTTACTCCGCTTTTGATAATAGTGTTCTCGCTCTTTGTGTTTCCGTAACCGTTATCAATTCCTATAACAACATCCTTAATCTTTAAACTGCTCATTCTTTTATTCCTCTCTTTCTGTAAATAAACAATTAATCAACAACATAACGCCTCCAACCGGTTATAAAACTCCGGACTGTATTCTCTCTCCGAGAAACTGAAAAATCCTCCCCTCCCTTTTGATCTGATTGATTTGTTATTATTCATTTCTGTATTATTTATATAGTTATTATTTGTGTGGACTTTCTCAACCTCCTGAGATTGAATAATTGACGTATCAAGAGATTGAATATCTCCACTCCCAGAGATTGAAGTAGTCAATTCCCGGGGATTGATTTTCTCAATGTCCGCAAAATTCTTAACAAAGATAATGTCTGCCCTGTTAAGACCCTGCTTTTTTCTCTCGATGAGTCCGATCCCCTCAAGTTCTTTAAGCATCTTAGTGACTGTAGTATTACAAACACCGAGATCTTCCATTATTGCTTTAACAGGATAAAAGATGTAGACTCTTCCCTCTTTGTCGAACCAGTTATTCTTCCGGGACAGCCTGGTACGGTCCATCATCATTCCATACAGTACCTTAGCGTCTATGGATATCTTCTTGAAATAGCTGTTTGTGAACATCAACTTCGGTATTGTATAAAAATGATATTTATGAACCTCATCCCCATAGAAGTACCCGAAGGTAATTCCTATATCGTTCTGATCCATTCTTATTTTCCTCCGTGTTATCATTTGTGTTATCATTTGGTCAGAAATGAGTATCATTTTTTTGATAATTTCGGAAAAAAGTTACTGATTTGTACTTGATGTGAAAGGAGATTCCGGGGGTTTTTATCGAAGATAAGACTTGCTACAAACCCCGTATTTACGCGGTTTTGAATCGAGTAGGGGAGATTTTTTCTCTCCCCTCTCACACCACCGTACGTGCCGTTCGGCATACGGCGGTTCAACATAACTTCAAAGTGTGACGCTCATTGTAGTAGTCAAGACAGCTAATGAGACCAGCCTCGGCGAGTACCTCCTTGGAAATTGCTCTGACAACTACCGACTTTGTGGCAACCCATTGGTAACGGTCACCACAGAAAGATGTAAGCCGTGCAAGGTCTTTATTCACGCCCAACTTCTGTAGTCCCCATTGCCGTTTCTTCGGCACTTTCCATTGCTTCCAAATAATTACCCGAAGCCTCGTCCTTAAATGTGCGTCAATTTCTGCCATTGCTGTCTTCATAGAGCCAAGGGCGTAGTAGTTTATCCACCCTCTTGTCACTTGGTTGATTTTTGCTATCTTTCCTGTGACCGTTCCTGGCATCTTCCTACAGGTTAGTTCTTTCAGCTTACGCTTAAGCTTTGCTAATGAGTCTTTATGCGGTCTACATTTCCACTCCTTTGTTTTACTATCCTTGTAGAAACCAAAGCCGAGATATTTCAGTTTTGACGGTCTCGCGATGTGTGTCTTGGTCATGTTGACTTTAAGCCCTAGTTTCCTTTGTATCCAGTCCGTCGCCGTCCGCATGACTCGCTTTGCACTCGCTTCGCTTCTGACAGCGATGACGCAATCATCAGCATATCTTGTAAATCGGAGTCCTCTCGCTTCAAGTTCTTTGTCCAGTTCATTCAGCATGATATTCGACAGTAGCGGTGACAGATTCCCGCCCTGCGGGGTTCCGAGTCTTGTTTCCTCGTATCCCTGTGGCGTCATGACTCCCGCCTTAAGGTACTTGCGGATGAGTGATTCCGTATCTCCATCATTAATGATGTTGTGTACGAGACTCATCAGCTTGTCCTGCGGTACATTGTCAAAGAATTTCTCCAAGTCGATATCTACTATCCACTCGTAGCCCTCGTCCAGATAGATAAGCAATTGTCTGATTGCCATCTCGCAGCTTCTGTTTGGTCTGAAGCCATAACTCCGTTCCGAAAACAAAGGCTCACACATGGGGCTTATCACCTGCACTATGCCTTGCTGAATTACTCTGTCCATCACGGTCGGAATACCAAGTTTTCTCACTCCACCGTTTGGCTTGGGTATCTCTACCCTCCTGACCGGCTGGGGTTTGTACTCCCTCTGCCTGATTTGCTCTCTGATACTGTTCCAATTCTCTTTGATATATTCGCCAAGTTCGTCAACAGTCACGTCATCCACACCGCCTGCTCCTTTATTGGCGCTGACTTTCTTGTATGCGGCGTTCATGTTGTCGTTGGACAGTATCTTTTCCAACAGTTCCGACATTGCTTTGTGTGCTTTCTCCTTTCCGTTCCCATGGATCCGCCTTGAGTTGTGCGGTATCTGCTCATTTACGTTTCGCCTTTTCCGCTGTCAGGTATTCCATGGAGCATACATTTGATTACACGGTTACATTGTTTAGCCCTTTGGCAACGCCCCTTTCAGAACATTACCTACTACGGCTTCTGCTGACTTCTCACAGTTCGTTGTTACTACG
>DGUG01000104.1:0-11593 GCA_002394535.1 Lachnospiraceae bacterium UBA4316 | reverse complement strand
CTGTGAGACCTCACGGGATAAGCCTGCCAGTCTTTCCTCGTCTACCTGCCTGATTTACGCCTACGGGTTACGGTTGCCTTTAGGATTTCGCTGTCGTATGTCAGCTTGTCCACCGTAAACGCCTTAGTATCAGATTTCTGTTCGTCAGGCTACGATTTCGCTATCCCTTCTTCTCGCCTACACCTCACGATGTAAACCTTGGGAGTCACTATGGGGTTCGTCGGCAACTACGCCCCTCGTGGACTTTCACCACAGACTGACGGCATGCCCGTCATACATACAGAGGGGAGGCTTGCGGTTTTATCCGTCAACCTCCCCTCTCAGTATTCCGAGTCCGTGTTCAAGGGCCGGCAATACAAGGTCTAGACATTCTTGAACAGCTTTCGGACTTCCCGGAAGGTTGATTATAAGTGTTGAGTCTTTAATCACGCTTACAGCACGCGATAACATAGCATTCGGCGTGATTTTCATGCTATATGCCCTTATAGCCTCGGCAATACCCGGGACATCCCGGTCAGCAATACGTTTTGTCGCCTCCGGCATCCGGTCTCTGGCAGCTAACCCGGTCCCACCTGTTGTGAATATGACATCAGGTCTCTCTTCGTCAACAACCTTTGTCAGTGCATCAGCCAGCCCATCTTCATCATCCGGCAACAGCAATTGAGAACCCACATAATAGCCGGCAGTTTCCAATCTTTTTACTATTGCCGGGCCGCTCTTATCTTCCCTCTCTCCCCTGTACGACCTGTCACTTGCGGTTAAAACGGCAGCGCGGTATGGAATAGTAACCTCATCTCCGGCGCTGACAACTCCGCCCTTCAGTACCTTTGCAAATACTCCTTCATGAGGCATAATGCACTCTCCCGTCTTCACCATTATCTCGCATCCGCTGTGGCATGTTTTACCGATCTGTGTCAGTTGCAGAACAACATCACCGATAAGAATAATCGCTCCTATAGGATACCTCTTTAGGTCAAATCCGCTTACCAAAAGGTTTTCTCCGAACACCCCCGGGAGAAGTTCCACCTTATCATCACACCTTTGGCGAAAATCATTTACCGCTTCTTCGGACAACAGGCTTACCTGCCTTGCGCTTCCGGCGTGTGCATCTCCCTTAAGTCCGTGATTTTCGATTATCTCACATCTGTCTATATTATTCTTGACTGTACCTTTCTCCCGGCTGATACACACAGCCTTAAGTATTCCGTGCAATTCTTACCCTCCGATCTGATACATTTTTCTTGAATCACCGTTACCATCCAGTATTCCGAATCTGTGTTCCCGTGGTTTTGCGGCAATAGCTCTCATAACAGCTTCTTTGATGTCTTCATCCGTACAACCGTCTCTTATAAGCTTCCTTAGATCAATACTATCGGAGAAATACAGACATGGCTTTATTTGCCCGGTTGACGTCAGTCTTATCCTGTTACATTTATCGCAAAATGAATCCGATATCGGATCTATAAGACCTATCCTTCCGGCAAATCCCTTGATTCTGTAATACAAGGCCGGACCCTTCGGTATTCCGTTCTGTGAATCTTCTCCATAATCCGGATGCAGATCTCCTTCCGATAGTCCGAATGAATGAATTATCTTATGCAAAACTCCCTCACCCGTTACTCTGTCGTATCCGGCCGCACATCCTATTGGCATCAATTCAATAAATCTGACATCAATCATCCGGTTCCTTGCAAACTCAGCTATTTTAGGTATCTCTTTATCGTTAATTCCCGTTATCGGGACACAATTGATCTTAATCCTTATCCCTGTTTCGTATGCGGCATTTATAGAATTAATTACATCCGAAAGCAGGTCTGAACCGGTCATCCTCAGAAATTCATTCCTGTCGGTTGTATCCAGACTGATATTGACCCCGGCAAGTCCCGCCTCATAAAGTGCCTCAATACTTTTCGCAAGAAGCACCCCGTTTGTTGTCATCAATATTTCCGGGGCATTATCAAGTGATGAAAGATTATGTATAAGATCCGTAATACCTTTTCTTATAAGCGGCTCACCGCCGGTAAATCTCACACGACGGACTCCCATTTCGCAAAGCAGTGCACATATCCTTGTTATCTCCTCTATCGTAAGTATGTCTGAATGGGACAGCTTACTGACCCCTTCCGGTGGCATGCAATACCTGCACCTGAGATTACATTTATCGGTAACCGACACTCTCAGATATTCAATTATTCTTCCGAATCCGTCGATCATTTATCATCCATCCTTACTGTTCCGAAGCGGCATAAGCTTTTGCGGGTCAATAGAAAGCAAAAACGTTCCACTCATAACATCGTCTTTGATCTTAATCCATTCGTCTTTATCGACTATCCATGTCAGTACCGAATCATCCGAGGCAGCGTCATTCCCTCTTTGCCGGAACAGAACCGAAACCGAAAAAGTATCCTCAACCACGCGTAAAAGCTCGCAATCAAAACAGTTCTGACCCGTACTTTCAGATACGAACTTAAAGTAATGGGCCCGATATCCCACACTATCTGCACTATCAAGTTCCAAACCGTTACCGTCAGTACAAGGCTCGAGCCTAATACCCCAGTCCTGAGCGAAATATGACCCATCCTCATTTTTCGATATTCCGGAGATATTCTTACAACCGGTCAGTCTTGCCGCAGTTACTGTATCAGGATTATCAAAAAAATCATGCCGTTCCTTTATCTCGACGATACATCCCGACTCCATGGCGGCTATCTTGTCTGCCATCCTGTAAGCTTCATTCCGGTCATGAGTGACCAGAATTGACGGGCCTTCAAAATTTTCAAGTATCTTTTGAAGTTCTCTCTCCATCCTCATTGCAAGATAATTATCAAGCGCCGAAAAAGGCTCATCAAACATAAGTATTTCCGGTTTGGCGGCAAGCATCCTTGCAAGCGCAGTGCGTTGACTCTGTCCTCCCGAGAGGCTGTTCGGTAACAGATCCTCGATATCAGCTAGTTGAAACCGTTCTATAAGATCTAATGCATACCTTTTGTCATGCGAAGCAACAAGCACATTTTCCCGAACCGTCATATTAGGGAAAAGAGCATAATTCTGGAAAAGGAATCCGGCATGCCTATCATGCGAAGGCACATTGATCTTTTTATCGCTGTCGTACAACACCCTATCGCCAAGGCGTATCGTACCCTTATCAGGTTTTTCAATTCCGGCAATGCATTTAAGCGTCATCGTCTTGCCGCATCCGGACGGTCCCAGAAGCGCAAGGCGTCCTGATTCTATGCTAAAACTGCTCCTCAAGCAAAAACCGCCCACCTGTTTTTCTATGTCAACAAACAATTCCATTTATCCTGTTTAACCTCTTTGCACCGGCAGGGTTTTACTTCCTCTTCCGGCAACCACATTCATAAGTATCAGGATAATCAGAGAGAATACTATAATGATCAGTACCCACTTCATCGCAAGATTACGGTTTCCGGACTGCATTGCCGTATACACAGCTATCGACATTGTTCTTGTTCGTCCCGGAAGATTACCGGCAACCATGATAGTAGCTCCGAATTCACCTAGTGCACGTGCAAAAGCAAGGACAGTTGATGCTGCTATTCCCGGACGGGCAGCCGGAATTATTATCTTTCTGAGTATCGTGTACTCACGCATCCCCAGAGTTCTTGCGGCAAATATCAGGTTCTCATCTACCTGCTCAATTGCTCCGCGGATTCCACGGTACATAACAGGAAACGAAACTACGGCAGCGGCAACTGTCGCACCCTGCCACGTAAATATAACATGTAGCCCCACATTCTCAAGCAATCTCCCGATCCCGCTGCTTCTGCCAAGAAGCATAAGCAGCAGAAATCCCACAACCGTTGGCGGGAGGACCAGTGGAACGGACAACACGGCATCAACTACATGCTTTGCACCTCGCAGGTAAGTAACAAGCCATGCCGAAGCAACACCCGCAAAAAAAGTTATGATCGTCGAACAAACCGCTATCTTAAGTGATATCCATAACGGTGAATAATCCATACATATAATCCTCTTAATCGGCACCCGCCGCAGAAAATCCGTATTTCTCAAATACAGTCATTGCCTCTTCACTTTGCAGATAGGCAATAAAATCTTCTGCAAGCTGCTCATTTGATGTGCTCTTAATAACTCCTGCGGGATATATCACGGGATCATGGCTCCCCTCGGGGGCATATGCCACTATTCTCACTTTATCGCTTGTAAGCGCATCCGTAGCATACACAACTCCGCAATCTACCTCACCGCTCTCAACCCATTCAAGAACTGCCCTGACATCCGTTCCGTAATTCGCCTTCTTCTCAACCTCATCCCATATTCCGAGGCTGGTAAATATCTCTTTGGCGTACTGCCCCGCCGGAACACTCTCGATCTCACCTATACCTATAAGCGATACTTTGTCCGTTACAACATCTTCATATGATGATATGTCTGCCGCGCTGCCTTGCGGAACGATAAGAACAACTTTATTCTCAAGCAGATTAAGTACTGTTTCATTATTCATAAGTCCCTCATCGCATAGAGCCTTCATCTGCTTATTTGCGGCACTGATAAATATATCCGCGGGAGCACCCTCTTCTATCTGGGTCTGAAGAGAGCCGGAACCCGCATATGAAAAGGTTAACATAACATTAGGATTCTCCTTTTCATATATGCCCTTTAACTCATCACACACATCCGTTAAAGAAGCCGCTGCAAGTATCGTAAGTTCCCCTTTGGCTGAATTATCGGTTTTATTAATATTTACTGTAACGCATCCGGCTAAAGCAGCGGATATAACTGCAACTAAACCCACGCAAATAATTCTATTAAGTCTGTTATTCATTTTAATCTCCATTTCTTATTTTGATGCTCTTGTAAAATGTCCTGATTTTCCTCCGTCCTTTTCAAGAAGCATGATATCTCCTATTTCCATTGATCTGTCTACCGCTTTACACATATCGTAGATCGTAAGAAGAGCAACGCTGACCGCTGTAAGCGCCTCCATCTCCGCACCGGTTCTGCCGCACAGGCTCACCCTTACCGTGCACTTTATCTTGCTCTCGCTGCTTAATACTTCAAAATCAACTTTAACCTCCGTAAGAAGCAGTTGATGACAAAGCGGAATGAGATCCGCGGTCTTCTTGGCCGCCATTATCCCGGCGATCCGTGCCGTCCCGATGATATCACCCTTTTTAAGTTCACGATCATCATGTCCGGCTACTGCATTAATTACTTTATCCGACACTCTTATCGTGCCGGTGGCTACAGCTATCCTGGATGTTTCACTCTTTGGGGAAATATCGACCATGTTGGCCTCGCCTTTTTCGTTAATATGTGTAAAATCCATCAGTCTTTCTCCCTACTCACTCCGCTCAAACGCCGCTCGGGCTGACTCGCCCTTCGGCCGAGTCATATACCAAAACTACAGTTCGGGAAACGGCATTCATCGCATCCCCTGCACAATCCGCCTTCACCGTATGCAGCCAGGTCCCGGGCTGTAAGAGACTGTCCGGCCAGTATTCTCGGAAGAACCAGATCAAGTATTGTGCGTTTATTGTACATGGCACAGCCGGGAACTCCGAGAACGGGAATAACTTTATCCTTTATATGCAGATATGAGAGCAGAAACATTGCTCCGGGAAGAACGGGCGCTCCGTAACTTATGATTTTTGCCCCGGTGTCCTTAATCGCCCCCGGTGTCCTGTCATCGGGATCAACGCTCATGCCTCCGCTACACAGTATAATATCTGCACCGGCATCGGCAAATTTGAGGATATCGTTTGTGATAGTCTTACGGTCATCTCCCGGATACGATTTCCCGATACACGCAGTATCGTATTCGCTCATTTTACTTTCCAGAACCGGTGCAAAACCGTCTGCTATCCTCCCTGTTGCAACCTCGTTTCCGGTAATTACAAGAGCATATTTTTTCAACTTGTACGGAAGGACAGACAATATCCGGGTTTCGCCCGCTGCCTCTTTGGCCTGATTCATGAACACTTCCTCTATAACAAGAGGAATTACTCTTGTGCCTGCAAGCATGTCTCCCTTATGTACCGGTCTGTCGCCGGCTATAGTAGCAATCATCATCTGTCCGATGCTGTTAATAGTCGTAAGCTTATCCCGTCTGATCGTCAGAAGCCCGTCACACGCGGCATAAATGCTTATCTTTCCTTCTGACGGATCCGATGCGTACATCGCCGGATCTTCTCCCATAACTATCATACGAAGAACTTCGGCCGCATCATCCTCATGCATCATTCCCTCTTTAGCTTCCCATACATACAGATTCTCTTTTCCAACCGACAAAAGAACCGGAATATCTTCCTTCGTGACGATATGTCCCTTTTTGAACACCGGACCTTTGCTTACGTTCGGTATTATTTGTGTTATATCATGACAAAGGATTGCTCCTTCTGCTTCTAAGGTTTTTACAAGTTTCATAGTATCTGCCACTCGCCTTTTCCGGATTTGGATAGTAAAAAATAATCTGTTATGCATGAAAAAATCCCCGTAACATCATCCGGTGCAAACACCGGACAGGTGACATCACAAGGGAGTATACAATCGGTCGATATACATATGAGTGTTTCGAAAGATGACGCTATATGCGGCGAGACGCTCTTCTTCACAATCTCTATTTTCGGGATCTCCGAATCCCGGAATCCTTCGAGTATGATTATATCGGGAGGTTCTGACTGTCTTCTCAAATCTCCGATCAAGTCATCAACTGATCTTTTTCCACCGGTTAAAACATACTCCGTACCTGAAAATACGGCGGTAATTGCCGCACCGGCCGCCTTGTATCGGAACGTATCCGTAGACTGTGCATGAACAATATGGTCACCCGCATCATGTTTTATTATACCAACCGAATAGCCTCTTCCTATAAACTCATTGATGAGTTTTTCTATAAGCCACGTTTTGCCTGTATTCTTATATCCGCTTACGGCAAAGATAACCGGTAGCGTCAGGCTTATTAATTCTTCCTTTGTATTTACATTCTTAAGTATCTTCTTATCGAACTTTGTCGGAGCTATACTGATGTATTTGCATCTTACTCTGTCAAGTATCTCTCTTAAACGGTACTTTCCTTCCTGTATAGCCTCTTCCACGGCGCCAAGTATCCTCTTTGAATATATGGCGCAAAGCGGGTGAATGTGCTCATCATCCGTTATTACAAAACAATCATAGTCCGATGATATGAATTCCCTGATATAATCCACTATGCCGGCATTTATGAACGGCATATCGGTAGCACATATAAATACATACTCACTTTCGGCTTCCGATACTAATCTTCTTATTCCCTCAATAGGTCCGATATCCCGATTTTCATCATATACAACCCTTGCACCGAATGACTCGTATGCACCTTTTTCGGACGCCGAAACAAAAACCTCTCCGCACCCCGACAGTTCGCGGATAAGTCTTGCAAGCATAGTCTCGTTATTCAGTTCAATAAGTGCCTTGTCACTCCCCATTCTCCGGCTCTTGCCGCCAGCAAGAATGCCTACGGATACAGGCACTTTATCTGTCATATTGTTCATACAATTACGATCATATCCTCTACATTACATCCGGCATCCTGATCACTTTGACCGTATCGCCTTCTCCCAATTCCGTCTGTGCCGGAAGATCGATATAACAGTTACATTTTGTTATACTGCTTAGCACTGATGAGGCATGGTTCTTTACAGGAATTGATACTGTGCCGTTTTCTGTCCACGCGCGCAAAAACCGGCGCATATGATTTTTCTTCCTGTAATCCGACCGGGAAATGACATTTTCTACCTTTGGCAACAATTCACTGCATCCGGTCATTGAAGCCGCCAGATTCCAGAAATACCAGTCAAAATTGACAAGTGCAGCATACGGGTTGCCCGATAGCGATAACACGGGAATCCCTTTATATATAGAGCCCAGCGTCGGAGTTCCCGGCTGAATATTAACCTTATAGAATACCCTTTGGGCTCCTATACTTTCCATTATGTCCGGCATAAGATCACGTTCCCCTACAGAGACCCCTCCGGTAGTAATGATTATGTCTGATGAAGATGCTGCTTTATTGATAGCGTCTGTTATTATATCCGGTTCGTCAGGGCACATGAATGTTTTTGTCTCAAATCCTACCGATTCTACAGAAGCTGAAAGCATATAAGCAATACTGTTGTATATCTTCCCTTTAGTAGGAATACTTCCCGAAACGGTCGGATCACACAGTTCTGATCCGGTTGAGATCACAGAAACTCTGAGAGGTTTTAAGACACGTACAGACGAAATCCCCAGACTGGCAAGAATGCCTACATGAACCCGTCCTATCCGGATCCCTGCCTTGATAACCGTATCGCCCTCCGAAATATCCTCACCGATGCGGCAGTAATTCATATACGGAGGAAGAGCGCACTTTACCGCTACACTCTTCTCGCCATAGTCGGTATCTTCCTGTTTTACAATTGTATCGTATCCTTCCGGAATATCCGCACCCGTCATTATCCTTACACAGGTGCTGCTTTTGCCTGTCATCATGCCGCTATCTTCATACGGTATCATATCGCAGCCCGCAAGGATTTTTCCTATGACAGCAAGTCTTACCGGCTCATCTTCCGACGCTGAGGATATATCCTCCGATCGTACAGCATAACCATCCATCGCAGACTTCGGAAAATGTGGTACATTAAATGGTGCTTTTATATCCTCTGCAAGTATTCGTCCATGGCACTCAACCAAGCCGGTCTCTTCGATCTGATTTGTGTGTTTAACCTTATCAGCAAATAGCTTTACTGCTTCTTCAAGTTCCATATGTTACCTGTTTACACTATCTTGGCGATATTAACCGCGCAAACCTTGTACTCGGGAATTCTCGCAAATTCATCAAGGGCGGCATTTGTCAGCACATTAACGGGGGAATCCGCAAAATGGAAGGGCATCCATGTCTCACCCTCCGAGACCTTCCTGCCGACTCTTGCAGTAGCCGTGATTTTCCCTCGTCTGCTGCATACATTTATTCTTTCACCGTTTTTGATTCCCAGCCGGTCGGCATCCTTGTAATTGACTTCTATAAACCCTTCTCCGGATATCTCATTAAGTCCCGGCGCCCGGGATGTCATTGCCGCAGCGTTATACTGATACAGTATCCGTCCGGTTGTCAGAATAAACGGGTATTCATCGTCAGGAAGCTCCTGCGAAGGTTTATAAACAGCGGGATACAGTAATGCTTTTCCTCTTACCGGACCGTTTGTATGCATTATAGGTGTTCCGGGATGTCCCTTGTCCGGGCAGGGCCACTGAAGGCTCTCGCCTGCATCAAGTCTGGCATGTGATATACCTCCAAAGCTGGGGGTAACCGATGATATCTCATCCATGATAAGAGATGCCGTAAGATAAGGTTGTTTATATCCCATAGCATTCATCAGATTTATAATGATATCCGTATCCAGCGCCATATTACCCTCTTCTGTAACAGCAGTTCTGATACGCTGAACTCTTCTCTCGGTATTGGTAAATGTTCCTTCCTTTTCTGCATAGCTTCTGCCGGGAAGTATAACATCGGCGTACTTGGCGGTCTCAGTCATGAACAGTTCCTGGATAACGAAGAAATCAAGGCTTTCAAGCGCATGCTTTATATGTTCTGTATCCGGATCCGTAACTATCGGATCCTCACCGCAAATATACAGTCCTTTTATCTTTCCTTCTATCGCGGCCGGAAACACCTCGGTCGCCTTCAGCCCGGGATTGGGGTTAAGCTTAACACCCCATGCCTTCTCAAATTTTTCCCGTACCTGTGGATTATCGACCTTCTGATATCCGGGGTAATCGGTAGGCATCGCTCCCATATCACAGGCACCCTGCACGTTGTTCTGGCCACGTAAGGGATTTACTCCGCAGCCGCTCCTCCCCAGCTTTCCGCACAAAAGCGCCATGTTTGACAGACTCATGACACCCTCTGTTCCCGTTGAATGCTCCGTTACTCCGAGGCAATATATGATCGGTGCTTTATCGGCCGTGGCATACATTCTTGCGGCCTCCACAAGCATGTCCGGATCGATGTGGCAAATCTCTCCAACCTTTTCTGGAGTGTATTCTCTGACCAGTTCCTGTATCTTATCGAAATCCTCTGTGTACTTTTCGATAAAATCGTGATCTATAAGATCCTCTTCTATCATTACATGCATCATTCCGTTTGCAAATGCCACGTTTGTCCCGGGCCGGAGTTTCAGATGTATATCTGCCACTTCAGACAGTCCGATGGATCTGGGATCTACAACAATAAGACGGGCTCCGTGCTTGACAGCCTGTCTGATCTGCATTCCCACAACCGGATGTGCTTCCTCGGGATTGGACCCGCACAGAAGGATGCAGTCAACGTCATGGGTTATATCGTATATCGGATTGGTCATCGCCCCTGACCCGAGGGTCTTCGCAAGGCCGGCCACGGTTGCCGAATGGCAAACTCTGGCGCAGTTATCGACATTGTTAGTTCCGAAGCATGTACGCACCATCTTCTGAACCATGTAAATATCCTCATTTGCCGAGCGTGAGCAGGCAAACCCGGCCAGAGAATCGGGACCGTGCTGCTCCTTTATCTTCATAAAGTTTTCAGCAGCGTACTTTATCGCTTCATCCCATGAGGCTGCCTCAAACTCCCCTGTCTTCCTGTTTTTGATAAGAGGCGTTTTGATGCGGTCAGGCGAAGAGACAAAATCAAAACTTCCGGAGCGACCCTTAACGCACAGAAGTCCATGGTTTGAAGGTCCGTCGGCCGCCTCGACATCTACTATTTTGTTACCCTTAACTATCAGATAGAACTGACAGCCCGTAGCGCAGTGCGGACAGGTAGTAAGTACTTTTTCGGTCTCCCACTTGCGATAATTTTTCTTTCTTTTCTCCGTAAGCGCTCCCGTAGGACATGCCGCAGCGCAGTTTCCGCAGGACTCACAGCTTGTCTTCTTCCAGTCCGGACCGAATGGTGCCTCAACTGTATGGAATACTCCGGTCCGGCCGTTTGTAAGTGCTCCGTTGACCGCCGCCCTGTTGCAGGCACTGATACATCTCATGCAATGAATACATTTGCTCGGATCATATGTAAGGTACGGATTGTCATCCAGTTTAGGAAGATTCTTTTCAATGTTCCTACGCGATCCGGCGTATGGTGTATCATCTATACCGAATACATTGCACAGCTCCTGAAGCTCGCAGTTAGCGTTCTTCGGGCAGTTCATACAGTCGGTATTATGATTGGACAGGATCAGCCGCAGCATCTCCTTCCGGTACCGGGTGAGTCGCTCTGAATCGGTCGTTATTACCATCCCGTCCTCGACCTTAGTCCGGCACGAAGCAACCAGGCTGTCGTATCCTTCTATCTCAACCATACACATCCTGCATGATCCTACATCGCTGTAATCCTTCATATGACACAGCGTCGGAATCTCTATTCCTTCGTGTCTGCAGAAATTAAGTATCTTGACTCCTTCGGGAGCTTCGTACCGCACGCCGTTAACAGTGATCGTTACTTTCTTACCTGTTGCTACCATGCGCATCTACCCCCTTCCATAGCTCCGCATCCGAAATGGTCGCACCTGAGACACCTTCCCGCTTCCCTTTCGGCTTCTTCAGGTGTCATCGCAATCTC